>NZ_JBSWYY010000012.1:0-125608 GCF_056161325.1 Alteromonas sp. ABE4_545 | reverse complement strand
CCATGTGATGAGACTCGTACTTCCATCTTCGTAGCATACAGGCCTCGGACTCATTCATCCACGGGTAAACCCGTGGTGTTCTGTCGCTTCGCGACCGGTCACATAAAAAAGCCGGTTGAATAACCGGCTTTCAAATCAGATGAAAAACAACAATTGGTCGAATTAATTACGACGCCACGTCGTCCCTTGCGGGCCATCTTCCAGTACCACGCCCATTGCGGTTAACGCGTCACGGGCAGCATCAGCTTGTGCCCAATCTTTTGCCGCGCGCGCATCGTTACGTTGCTTAATCAAGGCTTCAATTTCTGCGACATCATCGTCACTACCTGACTTCAAGTATGCGTCGGGGTCGTCTTGTAGCAAACCGACAATACCGCCGAGGTGACGTAAAACAAAAGCAAGTTTACCAGCTTCTGCTTCATCCGCTTTCGAGCGGTTT
Source organism: Alteromonas sp. ABE4_545 (assembly GCF_056161325.1). Lineage (NCBI taxonomy): Bacteria > Pseudomonadati > Pseudomonadota > Gammaproteobacteria > Alteromonadales > Alteromonadaceae > Alteromonas > Alteromonas sp. ABE4_545. Next base: position 125,169 of record NZ_JBSWYY010000012.1, on the reverse strand, counting down.
AATTCCCGGGCTACATCAAACAACACAGACATCGCCTCAGGCACGTTCAAGTCGTCGTTCATTGCTGCTTCAAAACGCGCCAAATACCCGCCGTGTTCAATGGGCGTAGACTCATCAATAGCAACATTGCGAAGCGCCGTGTATAAACGCTCAAGTGATGCTTTAGCTTGGTCAATATTATCCTGTGAATAGCTCAACTGACTGCGATAATGGGCCGACATCAAGAAAAAGCGTAAGCACTCAGCATCGTGTTGTTTTAACACATCACGCAAAGTGAAAAAGTTGCCTAACGACTTAGACATCTTCTCGTCATTCACTTGCACCATGCCGGTGTGCATCCACGTATTGACATAAGGTGTGTCATTGGCGCAGCATGACTGAGCGACTTCGTTTTCATGGTGCGGGAAGGTCAAATCTGAACCACCGCCGTGAATATCAAAATGCTCACCCAAGTGTTTTTGGTTCATGGCAGAACATTCGATATGCCAGCCTGGACGCCCTTCACCCCAAGGCGATTGCCAGCTAGGCTCACCCGGCTTCGCCATTTTCCATAATACGAAATCAAGCGGGTCGTCTTTACCGCTGTCGACGTCAACGCGGGCACCGGCATTGAGTTGACTTAAGTCTTGGCGGCTAAGCTTGCCGTAGTCGTCGTACTTGCTAACGTCAAATAACACGTCACCACTGGTTGACTGATAGGCATAGCCCTTTTCCACCAGCTTTTCAATAATGTCGATAATCTCTGGTATGTGGCCTGTTACACGTGGCTCCACATCTGGCTCGAGCAAATTAATCGCCGCAAAGTCTTCGTGCATCATACCGATGGTACGCGCCGTGAGCGCTTCGGTTGTTTCGTTATTTTCAATAGCGCGCTTGATAATTTTATCGTCTACGTCGGTAATATTACGCACGTATTTCACGTCGTAACCTAAGTGACGCAAGTAACGCACTAAAATATCGAAACTCAAGTAGGTACGCGCATGCCCCATATGACTGAGGTCGTACACGGTTATCCCACACACATACAAGCCCACCTTCCCTTCTTGCAGTGGTGTAAACTGCTCTTTTTGACGGGTTTTGGTGTTAAATAGCTGTAGCATGAGTCAGGATTCCTTTGGTTTTTCATTTGTGGTCGCGAAGTTTATCACCGTCGCAACGCAAATACAGTAGTTAATATTGCCTTTCAAGTGTGAATAAACACTCACCTTTTTTACATCGCAGGAGTTTTTGTTGCTTTTCACATTACCTAAATTTGAGCTACTATTGCGCTTAAGTATTGATAGTTAAACAAGGTAACCAAAATGGTCACGTTAAAAACCAACTTCGGTGACATTACTTTAGAGCTTTATGCCGACAAAGCACCTAAAACTGTTGCTAACTTCATCGAATATGTAAAAGACGGCTTTTACGACAACACAATCTTCCACCGTGTGATCAACGGCTTTATGATTCAAGGCGGTGGCTTCACCGAAGATATGGATCAAAAACCAACTAAATCACCAATAGAAAACGAAGCTGACAACGGCCTAGCTAACGAAGCTGGTACCATTGCAATGGCCCGTACTAACGACCCACATTCAGCCACTGCACAATTCTTCATTAACGTGGGCAATAATGATTTCTTGAACTACTCAAGCCCTTCTGTGAATGGTTGGGGTTACTGTGTATTCGGTAAAGTGACCGAAGGCATGGACATTGTTGAAAAAATTAAGTCAGTAAAAACAGGCAACAACGGCTATCACCAAGACGTTCCTGTTGAAGCTGTAGTGATCGAAAAAGCTGAAATTAGCGAGTAATCGCCGTTTTTCCGATTCTGGGTAAGCACACTCTGCGCTTACCCTTTTTCTTTATTGCATACCGTCGTTGAGCCATGTCATTTACCTATTTTATCGCTGATATCCATTTGAGTGACGATCGTCCTGATATTACTCAGTGTTTACTAAACTTTTTAGCCCAAGACGCCATTCACGCAGACGCACTATACGTACTAGGCGATTTGTTTGAAGTCTGGATTGGCGATGACAACATCACTGACCTCAACGAAACCGTGGCTAAGGCATTCAACGCCGTTAGTCAAAAAACTCCCGTGTACTTTATTCATGGCAACCGCGACTTTGCACTCGGCAAAAAGTGGGCTGCGAAAGCGGGTATGACATTATTACCCGAACAGGCCATTATTGATCTGTACGGCACAAAAACACTGATATCTCACGGCGATGAACTGTGTACTCGTGACATTGCCTATCAAAAGTTTCGCAAAAAGTCTCGCAGTTGGTGGTGGTTACCCATGATGCTTGCGCTTCCCCTGTCGCTACGTCAAAAAATGGCAACCAAAGGCAGAAAGAAAAGCAAAGCCAATCAAGAGAATCTCACAATGGAAATTATGGATGTAACACAGGAAGAAGTGGTAAAAACCATGGAAGCCTACGACGTTCACGTGTTCATTCATGGTCACACACACCGCCCTAACATTCATACACTCACCGTACATGGCAAAACTGCTCGGCGAATTGTACTCGGCGATTGGTACACACAAGGCAGTGTTTTGCGGGTAAGTGCAAATGACATCCAGCTTGAACAAAGGTCCTTCAGCGCTCAAAAAACGAGTTAAACCGGAGCGGATAAAACACAGAACGCCAGCCCAACCTCTGTTAAACCGCAAAAAATGTTACGTTATATCATAAACTTAAAGTCATAATAACGTCACGCATCCTTCATATTGACGTCAATGAAACGTCACAAAACATCCCTAACCTTTTGTTTCGATTTGGTAATGAGTCTCATCTCGCGTTCAGGGACACGCTGATTTTTTAGATCAGTTCTAGCTGTTTACCAAATTGGAGCACTGACCTCACACACTCTTGTCAGTGAATTCTAATAAGCAAACTCTATATGGGATAACCACGATGAAATTTAACTGGAAAGTCAAAGTCAGTGCCCTCGCATTGGCTGTGTCTGCAGGCTTGCAGGCAGACGTGTTACCGGACAGCCAAGCGAACAGTGCTTGGTTTACCGATGCTCAATCAAAAATAGAACAAAAGCTCGAAACGACAAGTAACTTTAAAGCCAAGAATGTAATTTTATTTGTGGGCGACGGTATGGGTATTTCAACGCTCACCTCTGCCCGTATCCTAAAAGGTCAGCTAGACGGCGAGTTGGGAGAGGAAGGATATCTTTCGTTTGAACAATTTCCTCATACCGCGTTAGTAAAAACCTACAATGTTGATGCCCAAACACCTGACTCTGCCGGTACCATGACAGCCATGATGTCTGGCCTTAAAACCGATGTTGGCGTGATTGGTGTTGATGAAGATATTGAGCGCGGTGTTTGCAGTACCGTTGCGGGTAACGAAGTCGCAACAGCGCTAGAATTGGCTGAAATTAAGGGGTTATCTACTGGTATTGTTACCACTGCCCGTATTACTCACGCGACCCCTGCGGCCACCTATGCAAAATCGGCGGATCGTAACTGGGAAGACATTTCTGATATGCCTGAAGAAGCCGTAACAGCCGGATGTGTTGATATTGCAGACCAACTTGTTAACTTTGAAAGCAACTTGGAAGCGCGCTACACCGGTGTTGATGTAGACGGCATCGAAGTCGCTTTTGGTGGTGGTCGTCGCCACTTTTTACCAAAAGATGAAGCCTACAACAGCGCTGATGCGGTAAGTTCAGTGGAAGGTGATCGCACAGATAGCCGCGACCTCACCGCAGAATGGCAAGCCATGTACGAAAACGGCACCTACATCATGGACCAAACCGGTTTTGATGCAGTAGATACCGAATCAACCGAGCGTGTATTTGGCTTGTTTAACGAATCTCACATGCAATACGAAGCTGATCGCGCTAACGATGTGGCTGGCGAACCATCCATTGCTGAAATGACTGAGAAAGCCATTGGCATTTTAGATAACAACGACAAAGGCTTTTTCTTGATGGTTGAGTCGGGTCGTATCGACCACGGTCACCACGCTGGCAGCGCGTACAATGCCCTCACCGATGCGCTTGCCTTTGAAGCGGCAGTAAAAGCAGCCTATGAAGCAACCGACCCGTCAGAGACGTTAATTTTGGTTACTGCGGACCACGGTCACGTATTTACCATTGCAGGATATCCGAAACGCGGTAACCCGATTTTAGGCAAAGTGGTTAATGTGGGCGCTGAAGAACCAGCAACTGCAGCAGACGGCATGCCATATACCACATTGGGTTACGCAAACGGTATGGGTTATCACGATCTTGGCACGGCAACCGACGCCGATGCTGTTTATTCAGAAGCTATCGCCGCTGGCCGCGTAGACATTTCTAGTGTGGATACCGAAGTTTCTGGCTATCACCAAGAGGCATTAATTCCTCTTTCTTCTGAAACGCACTCAGGTGAAGACATTGCCCTTCACGCAACCGGCCCGGGCGCACAGCTTGCCCAAGGGGTTATTGAGCAGAGCGTTGTATTCCACCTGATTAATCAGGCTTTAGGTCTAGTAGAAGAATAAGCGGAGATCGAACAATGAAATTATTTAAACTGAGTATTGTAGCACTCGCAGTGGCTGGCCTTTCTGCTTGTTCATTGGAAGGTGATGACGGCGTTGATGGCACCAATGGTGTTGACGGTGCTGATGGTTCAAACGGCCTTAACAGCCTTATCGTACAAACCGCCCTTGAACAAGGCGATACAAACTGCCCTAACAGCGGCACGCAAATTGATTCAGGCATAGACGCCGATGCCGATGGCAGCCTGAGCAGCGATGAAATATCAAGCACAACCTATGTTTGTGCTGCAGGCGTCACCGATGTAGACAGCACTGAATTACTGACTAGCTTAAACAACAATTGGTTTACTGAAGCCTCAGCCGAGGTTGAACAAAACAAAACGGTTTGGTTAGAAGCGACAGGCGCGATCACGTCAACATCTTCAGTATCAAGCAATGATAAAAAATACAGCAAAGCAGAACTTCAAGCCCTTGCTCAATCACTTCGCGGCGAAGCGAAAAACGTGATTTTGTTTGTCGGTGACGGTATGGGTATTTCAACCGTTACTGCCGCTCGAATTCTCGAAGGCCAAATGAAAGGCTTGGACGGCGAAGAAAACAAATTGAGCTTTGGTGAATTCCCCTTCGCAGGCTTATCAAAAACCTACAACGTCGATGCACAAACGCCTGATTCGGCCGGTACGATGACGGCCATGATGTCTGGTGTAAAAACCGACGTTGGCGTAATTGGTGTTGACGAAGACATCGAACGCGGCGAATGCGCAACAGTCGCTGGAAACGAATTGGTAACCGCCTTAGAGCTAGCGGAAATTGCTGGTAAGTCTACGGGTATCGTGTCAACCGCGCGTATTACCCACGCAACGCCAGCAGCCACTTACGCTAAATCAGCAGACCGTAACTGGGAAGATGTTTCAGACATGCCTGCAGAGGCAGTGGAAGCCGGCTGTTCAGACATCGCAGCTCAGCTAGTCGAGTTTGAAGCAAACTTAGAAGCCCGTTACGAAGGCCTAGACGTTAACGGCATCGAAGTAGTAATGGGCGGCGGGCGTCGTCATTTCTTACCCAAGGATGCGGCTTATAACTCAGCTGATGCAGTGAGTTCAGTAGAAGGTGATCGCACTGATGGTCGCGACCTAACTGCAGAGTGGATGACAACCTACCCGACTGGTCAATACGTGATGGACCAAAGCGGATTTGATGCAATCGACACTGAAAACACTACACATCTATTTGGTTTGTTTAACGAGTCGCATATGCAATACGAAGCAGACCGAGATAATGATGTTGCCGGTGAACCTTCAATTGCTGAAATGACTGAAACTGCCATCAATATTCTTGATAACAATGATGACGGTTTCTTCTTGATGGTGGAATCGGGCCGTATTGACCACGGTCACCACGCAGGTAGTGCCTACAACGCATTAACTGACACCATTGCCTTTGCGCAAGCCGTTGCAAAAGCAGATGAGATGACAAGTGATAACGACACCTTGATCATTGTAACTGCTGACCATGGTCACGTGTTTACCATTGCCGGTTATCCAAAACGCGGCAACCCTATCTTGGGTAAAGTGGTAAATGTGGGGGCTGACGAACCAGCAACGGCGGCAGATAACTTGCCGTACACCACATTGGGTTATACCAATGGTATGGGTTATCACAATTTAGGTGACAGCGTTACCGACGGCGATGCCGTATACAGTGAAGCCATTGCGGCGGGTCGTATGGACATCAGTGGCGTGGATACAGAGTCATCTGGTTATCACCAAGAAGCCTTGATCCCATTGTCATCTGAAACTCACTCTGGTGAAGACGTAGGCATTTATGCCAAAGGGCCTGGCGCGTTCCTAGTGAACGGCACTAACGAGCAAAGTGTGATCTTCCACGTGATGGATTTCGCCGGCAACTTAGTCAATCAGGCAAATGACAGCGTAGAATAATCACTGCGTGTTTGTAGGGGCGGCATTGGTCGCCCCTTTTGTGTTTTTGGAGAACCTCATGTTTCGTTCACTTTTCGTACTTGGCCTCGTATTTTCACACGCAACCTTAGTGAGTGCGTCTGCCTCTCCCAACTCGTGTGAAAGTGCCGCTCAGCAACTGAATGCTAACTACACCATTACCTCAACGTGGGACAATGGCAAACGCACTGAAAAAACCATGTCACTGTGGCGCATGCCCAATAAAGTGGCACATGAATACCCTCAAACCCACATCACTGAAGGTTGGGAGTGGGTACATAAAAAGTTACTTAAACCCACACGCTATTTCGATGAACACCAACGTGCAATTGAGTATCAGCCAGGCGAGACCATTCACGGTAAAACAGACAAAGATTGGAGTTATCGCAACCAACTAGTGAGTGATCATCTGTTGAGTAAAATGACCCGTACAAAAAGTGAAGGTAAAGGCTGTGATCAGCGAGAGTATTACACCTTTGAAGACAACGGCGTTAAGATCAAGGTAGTTTGGCAACCCGCATTGGCACTTTTTACTCAATTCACTGTAATTGAGCCGCATCGAGAAACCCATTGGCAACGCCAGTCGGTATCGTATGACGACAAAGCAATCACCGCATTTTTCGACCAACGTTATCGCTACCAAACCACCGACTTTGCCGATATTGGCGATGATCATACCGATCCCTTCTTAACCAATATGGTCCATCAAGGATTTATTGAGGAAGGCGCCAGTGGTTTTTATGATGAACACGGTAAAGCGCTGGGTAGCCACTCTCATTAACAAAAATTGACCATAAATAGCGTCGTGTCTGCGACGCTATTCTTGTCGACTCTGCAAGCGAACCTATGACTTTAGTGTAAATCAGCTTGGCATTGATTCACTTTTAAATAAAAGTGTTATAATGTATCTGTCCCTTCATCACGGATGGTGAGTATGATTGCATTTTTGTTAGCTGACGCAAATTTTTGGTTTAGTTTTGCGATTGGCATTGTGTTAGTGCTTTGTATTATCGAAGCAGCAGGCTTATTGTTTGGTATCAGCCTACTCGGGGTGTTTGACGACATAACCACGATGGAAATGTCTGCCGACCTCGACGCCTCCCCCGACACCCTCACCTCGCTCGGTAACTGGCTCTGTTTAGATAAACTGCCATTAATGATATGGCTGGTATTATTACTCACTAGTTTTGCAATAACTGGGTACTGCATTAATTATTTCTACGCAGTAACCACCAGTTTTTATGCGCCTCTTTGGCTATCCTTTGTGGTTTCTCTCATTGTGTCTTTGGTGATCACCTCTCGCGTAGGCGGTGCCATTGCCAATTTATTACCTAAAAATGAAAGCAGCGCAGTAAACATTGACGATTTTGTAGGCGCAACCGGCCATATCACGTATGGCACTGCACGTTCAGGGTCTCCTGCCGAGGCCAAGTTAATCGACCAATATCAACAACCTCACTACGTGATGGTAGAACCGATGGAAAAAGAAGACACCTTTCAACAAGGCGACAAAATTATCTTGGTTCAAAAACAGCCATCTAGTTGGCTAGCAACGCGTTATCGGTAACACCCACCGCATTAATTTTCTTAGAAGGAAGTAGTACACATGGATAATGTAGACGTAAGTAACATCCCTTTGTTATTAATGACTATCGGCTTTGCGCTGGTAGGCTTATTTTTAATTTTCTTTATTTTTGCCAAGCTATATAAAAGGGCGACAAAAGAAATTGCTTTTGTTCGTACCGGTCTGGGCGGTGAAAAGGTTATTAAAGACGGCGGTGCCATTGTGTTACCTGTGGTACACGAAATCATTCCCGTAAACATGAATACCTTACGGATCGAAGTAGAAAAAACGCAAAAAGATGCGCTGATCACCAAAGACCGTATGCGTGTTGATGTAAAAGCCGATTTCTACTTACGTGTTGCCCCCAATGCCGCAGGCATTTCCATGGCAGCCCAAACACTGGGTACGCGCACCACACGAGCAGAAGAAGTCAAAAAACTCATGGAGTCGAAGTTCGTTGACGTATTACGCGCTGTTGCTGCCGAAATGACCATGACAGAAATGCACGAGCAACGCGCCGATTTTGTACAAAAAGTACAACAAAGCGTTGCTAACGACTTAGAGAAAAACGGTTTAGAACTCGAGTCGGTGAGCTTGACCGGCTTTGACCAAACGGACCTTGAATATTTCAACGAAAATAACGCCTTTGACGCCGAAGGTCGTGCCCGCCTCGCCAAAATTATTGAAGAAAAGCGCAAAGAAACCAACGACATTCAACAAGAAAATCGCGTTCAAATTGAACAACGTAACTTATTAGCTGAAAAACAATCTCTCGATATTAAACGAGATGAAGAAGAAGCTAAGCTTCAACAAGAACAAGCGCTCGCGTTTAAACGCCAAGAACAGAAAGCTGAAATTGCTAAGCAGCGCGAGATGAAAGAACAGGAAGAGCGCCAAGCCGAAATTGCCAAAGAACGCGCAATTGAAGCGTCAGAAATTGAGAAATCACGCGAAATTGAAGCGCGAGAAATCGAGAAACGCAAAACGATTGAAGAAGCCCGCATTTCCCAGTTAAAAGACTTGGAAGTCGCCGAACAAATGAAGCGGATTGCCGTTGCAACCAAATCGGAAGAAGAGTCAGCAGCGCGAGCTAAAGCCGCCGAGGCTGAAAAAGCCAAAGTTGAAAAAGAAGAAGCGGTCATTACCGCTAAACAAGTAGCCGAAGCCAATCGACGCAAAGAAATTGAAGTAATCGATGCGCGAAAAGAAGCCGAGCGTGAAGCGGTGAGTATTACCGTAGAAGCAGAAGCGAAGAAAGAAGCCGCTGAAAACGACGCACAAGCTGTACTCACCGAAGCAAAAGCACAGGCAGATGCGAAAATGCTACAAGCCGCTGCGGATGAAAAAGTCTTAGCAGTAGAAGCCGAAGGTAAAAAAGCCCTGTACGATGCTGAAAACACATTGAAAAACGAGCAAATTGAACTGCAAAAAGCCATGGCGATATTAAAAGTACTACCGGAAATTATTGCCAGCGCTGTTAAGCCGTTAGAAAATATTGAAGGCATTAAAATTTTACAAGGCTATGGCGGCGGCCACACACTAGCATCAGGCGCTGATACAGTTGGAACTGGTTCTGGCAGCTTTGCAGACCAAGTCACTAACGCCGCACTCAATTACCGTGCGAATGCGCCCATTGTCGACTCATTATTGAAAGAAGTTGGTATTGTTGATAAAGATACCGGAAGCTTACAAGACTTACTCAATGGCAATAGCCCCATTGTAGCAGCAGCGGCTAGCCAAATTTCGGAGCCAACTTCGGCACAAAATGATTCGCAACCGACGTCGCCCAAACCTCAGGGACAAAGTAATGATACTGAATAATACAATGAACCTCACACTTCATTGGGAGAAGGCGCTATGACAAGCGCCTTTTCTTTTTCCCGCAACCAAAGTGTTATTGTTACAGGTGCGAGCCGTGGTATTGGTGCAGAAACCGCGAAACTGTTCGCCAAGCATGGCTATGCGGTGTGTATCAATTATCTCAGTCAACATACGCGCGCAACTGATTTAGCCAATACCATTAACAATAACGGTGGGCTCGCCATTGCTATTCAGGGTGACATGAGTGATGAAGCCGATGTAAAAGCGCTATTTTCTGCAGCCTCGGCACAATTGCCTCCCCTGTCAGTTTTGGTGAACAATGTCGGCGTATTAACCACACAATCTCGTTTATCCGACATGTCACTCTCTCGTTTCAGCCAAGTGTTAAATACCAATGTACTGAGCTGTTTTCTTTGTGCCAGAGAAGCCATTCCCTATTTATCGATATCTGAACAGGGCCAAGGCGGTGCAATTGTGAATGTATCTTCGTTGGCGTCGGTCACTGGCGCACCAAACGAATACATAGACTATGCGGCGTCTAAAGGAGCGATGGACAGCATAACCCGAGGTTTAGCCAAAGAATTAGCGAAACAAAAAATTAGGGTAAACGGCGTCAGGCCGGGTTTGATTTATACTGACATTCACGCGTCTGGCGGTGATCCAGACAGAGTCGAACGGTTAGCGGCGAATTTACCCTTAGGTCGCGGCGGACACGCCAAAGAAGTGGCAGAAGCCATTTATTGGCTGGGATCAGATCAATCGAGTTTTACCACTGGAAGTTTTATTGATGTTGCAGGTGGGCTAACGGGATAAAAAACTACCACCCCGCTCTTCAGCGGGGTCGTGTGATCATTTCAACCGACTGTGATTGAATACATCTCCCGTAATCTCTGACCAGCAGAGCTAGCATTTTTTATTATTATTTGTTGTTATTATTTTTGTTAACTGTGCTTGGAGTACTTTAGCTTTCCGTATTTGTGAAAGCGCTATCACGCCCGTAAACCCTCGTTCCATCTGTTTACGGGAGAGGAATTTAACACCAAATTAACATAATAACAACACCCAGCTGCACTTTCTGTGTGATCTTTACACTTTTAAACGAGGCTGGCTTCGCTACCCATCATGCCCAAAAGAAATAGGTGCTTGTTTATAAAACACATTAAGTAAATCGTTAAAGCTCTTGATATCTTCCACTTCAACATAACGCGCTGGCAGCGAAAGCGTTGTGCTCACGTGGAGCGTGTCTAACTCGTCGCCTTCTTCAAAACGATAAGAGCGTGCCATAAAACCAAACTTGTGCTGTAAATCCAGATCAGGTGGGTAGCGATTTAGTTTCCAGTCATGTGGCACGTGAATGACATATTCCGACTGCACGAAAAAGCCCGGATAATATTGTCCGTACACTTCATTGTTAATCCAAGAATCTGACAACTCGTTGCGCAACCACGTGCTATTTTCGGCCAATGCTACCCCTTCCTCAGGGTCGAAATAGCTGTCGTAATCGGTTTCTGCGTGCGCTGTTAACATATTAGACATCACGTCAACACCCGACACCTCAAAGACAGGCTCTGCATCTTCGTTCACCACGTCGTGATATAGGTCAACCATGTAATCTATGCGCTTGGGTTGTGCCAGACCAGCCATTCTCTCGCGCATCAGCGCTGCATATTCATTCAAATACGTGAGTGTAAGTAATTCTTTTTGCCCACCCTCTTTTGTGATCGTAATATCTGACTGTGTTTTCATTTGCCATTTAAACTGCGCACGAGGAATAGTGGTCAGTGGTTCATCATTAGACAGGTTTAACGCCACATGACCTTGGATCCAGTCTGATGTACTCTGCCATTGGGTATAGGCATCGGTAGGATCTAAGCAATACTGCTGACCTTCAAAAGTAAAGCAAACAACCACATGATCGAACAAGCCAACGGAAGCCACACCTGTCATTTCGGTGTTTTCACGCTCTGTCGCCACTAATACTGGCTGCGCATCAATACCAATGCTTTGTAGCATGGCTACCAACAGGGCCGACTTGTCTTTACAGTCGCCAAAGCGATTTTCAATCGTCTCATCAACATGATGTGGCACAATATCGTAACCCGCTTCAGAGCGGGAAACATAACGAATATCACGGGCCACAAATTCAAAAATTCGGTGAATTAATTCTCGCGTCCCATCAGCTGTTTTGGCAAAGTTCTCTACCAGAGGCTTCACCCCTTTATTGTCTTGAATCGCTTTGACAAACCCGGGGCGCACTTCATCTTTCACCGCCTGCCAATCGCGTTCAGTAGAGATGGTGAGCTGCCCCAGTTCATCTCCCCAATTCACCGTATTGTCTGACTCTGCCGCCACAATATCTGCGCCGTGACAACGTACCGTTTGAGGAGCTTCTTCGCAGGTAACAAACTCACTGGAATTCTGAAAATACAATGGCGTCGCGTCGTCCCAATTGGCGCTAAAACTATAATTCAACATATCAGCATGCTGTTGAGGGTAAGTGCGGTAATTCCAAAATGTACGTTGAGGCGTTAAGGTTTCTTCAATTTTATAAGCAATAACTGTCATTCCGCCCGCCTGTACCGCGGGATAAGAAACAATCATTTTTTCTGTTTCGGTAAAGGTATTGTATGAATCAGCATCGATGACTTTCTGGTGCGATTCATTGACATAGTGCACCTCACCTGTAGGGCTAATACTCGCGGCCGTGAGTATGGTGAGTTTCTCTCTTAACTGGTTGAAGTAAATGGTTTCATATGCGTCATTTTGAACCGACGCTGTTGTGGGATAAAACCAAATTTTGTGCCCGTAAACAGTCACTTTGTTATCTGACACCACAATGTTAATGGCGCGTTCTAAACCAGTAAGTGAAGTATGCGAGGTTTTATCGAGCTCTTTTACTAACTGTTGAGCTCGTTTAATAAGTGGCTCATCTTGCAAAAATGATGCACTGGCCGGCACAACAAAAAAGATACCAATAATGACTAATAGTGTTTTATTCCACATCGACTATCAACCCCTGTGCATCTTCAACAAATTGCTTTTTATATCGCATGTATTTGATCGTGGGAACCCACATATAAGCGAGTATTTCCGCCATACCTGATTCGGTTTCAATGAGGTACGACATATATAACTGCTTATCACCACCTTGTTCGTTTTCGCAGATGACCACAGAGCGCATTAGCAGGGTTTCTGATTGTAGCGACCGTTTTGCGTTGCACGTTGCACCAGACATTTCTTCTAAAAACGTAGACTGACGATTTTGCGCCACACTACTGAAATTGGTGTCGTCATCATACGTAAACACGGCGTACCACATAGTATTTAGCGCTGTCGGCCCGCGAAGTTCATAATCGGCCGAGCCGTCGGTAACCGTTCCTATCTCGACCTTTTCCCAACCTTCTTGATTCAAGGTAAACCGAACGCCCACTTCGGGCACCACAATTTCCGTTCCGGGTTCTATAGTGTCAGCACCAAAATTAAACACATTGAGCTTTTCTAAAGCCCAAAACATCGCGCCCCAGAAAAACAAAAATAATAGCCCTACAACCCATTCCAGCGCATTGAAGCCAGCAAAGCGTTGCATCATGGGTTCTGTTCTAAATTGGCTGCGGATGCGATTAATACGCTGGTGCAATACCAAGAACATAACGAATGACACCGCCCATAATACAATTTGCAGTGCACTGTTTTCTGACACCTCACCAACCACATAAGCCCCGATATAAGCGCCGGTAAACATCACATTCCAAGCGATATTCTGTGCCGCCGACCACGTGGGGAGGTGGTGTTCCTCTTCAATATCACGAAACGTATTGAGCAAGATGTGACAAGCAAAGGGGATGGTAATGCACACAATCGGCACAAAAAACCACAATATTGGGGTAAAAGGCCGGCCAGTGATTCGTTTACAATCGCGCGCGGCCATGGCAAACCACACGAAAATATAACACCCCATCGTGATTAGGGTGATGCCACCTTCAAGCCACCCCGAACGATACGGTGCAACCTTTACATTAGAAAGGGATGAGTCTGTCACATCCTTGTCCTCTACTGCGTGGGTAGTCCGCTACCCGTAAAAAAGAGGCGCTAAATAGGAGCGCCTGAATGAAATTTAAAATCGTTATCGGCTTGAGTGATCAACTCTGCTTCTTTTTCGCCGAAAAAGCGTACTCTTTCGTCAACGCTTTCACCGGCAATCGCCGTTGCCAATGTTAAGTAGTCTTCATAATGCCGCGCTTCACTGCGAAGTAGTGACACATAAAACGCCGCTAGCTCGTCATCGAGATGTGGCGCTAACTTGGCGAAACGTTCACAGCTGCGTGCCTCAATATACGCACCACAAATAAGCTTATCAATCAGGGTTTCGGGTTCATGCGTACGTACGTGACGCATTAATCCCTTGGCATAACGCCCTGCCGACACATTGTAGTATTCAATATCGCGTGCCTGCATAATGTCGAGAACTTGTTGGAAATGATGAAGTTCTTCTTTAATCAACAACACCATTTTATCCACTAACTCATCACCCACAGACAAATTGCCGTTCGACTTAATCACTTTTTTCAAGCCGTTGTGTAAACCGGCAAATTTACCATCGCCTTGCTGACGGTAAACAAAGTCTTCGTAGGGCTTTAGCCACGCCAATAATTCATCGCCATTCTCTTTATCAACGGCGTATTTTCGAATCAGCAGCATTGCTGTTTGCGCAGCTTTGAGCTCGCAGTTACAGTGATCAACCAATAACAAGGGCAAGTGTTCGGGCTGGCTGGCCTTTTCAATCCATGCATCAGGTGTGCGACATTGTAAGAATTGATGAATAGGATCGAGTAACGCTGGGTCGTACAAGCTTTTGTCTCTACTTCGAAATAACTGAGCTTGAGAGTTTACTCAAGCTGAGAATAGGTCGCAATCAAAAGGCTGACAATTGTGTAACTTTTGCGGTCACCATGCTTGATCATCGACAAATAAATGGCACAAAAATAGTGCGCCATAGTAATGATCTTCCTCACTTTTCCTCCGGTTCATTATACTTTAGCTCGAAATGATAAGTGTTTTTATTGACGCATCCTCAAACTTCCATCATGCTTAACATGTTACTTTTTAGTTAAATCATTAACATTTTCTATACGGTATTTTTCGGTCACCTCATTTTCCATGTCGGGGAAGCTTATGATGCTTAATCATTTAGTGGGCTTTTATACCCACCCAAAATCTGAGTGGCGCTCAGTTGAAGAGAATCGCGAAAGCTCGATTTCACCACTGTCGCACCTCGCAATTGTTGCGTTGATACCTGCTGTCGTTTTTTATTATGCAAGTTCATCAATAGGTTGGCGCCTGGATAATGGCGACGCAGTCGTGTTTTCTCACCAAAAATCTTTGGTGATGGGCGTTGCGCTATACGTAGGTTTACTTGCCAGCATTGTACTTTTAGGTTTGCTGATAAGGGAGCTATCCGGCACCTTCGACAGACCAACTAGCTTGTCTCAATCTATTGGGCTTGCGGCTTACACGGCCACGCCTTTACTGTTGGTGGGGTTGTCTGGGCTTTATCCCTCTTTGTGGTTTGTAGCAAGTGCTGCGGTGCTTGGCGTCGCTTATTCGGTGTATCTGTTGTTTGCTGGCGTACCCATACTCATGCATATTCCACGAGAAATGACGCTGGTCTATACCAGCTCGGTTGTTGCTTGTGCGCTTGTGCTGATGATTATTCTTGTTGCTGCGGGTGTTATTGTGTGGAGCGTACGTGTTGGGCCTATCTTTTCGCTTTAACGAACAATGAACCATCATAAAAAACGCGCTAATAAGCGCGTTTTTTATTTCAGTAAACCAATACGGTATTAGCTGTCCATGTTGTGAACATCAAGATTAGTCAATTCTGCTTGCACGACTGGCGCATTGCGCGCACTTTCACCGCGAGCTAAATCAATGTTTTCCAAATACGCTTGGTCAATGTCACCGGTAATATAGTTGCCGTCGAATACTGATGTTTCAAAACGCTTAATTTCCGGGTTTTCTTCCTGTACCGCTTGTACTAGATCTTCGATGTCTTGGAAAATTAGCCCGTCAGCTTGGATAAGGTCAGAAATTTGGTCAATTTCACGGCCGTAAGCAATTAACTCGTTTGCTGAAGGCATGTCGATACCATAAACGTTGGGGAAACGAATCTCTGGTGCCGCAGATGCGAAATACACCTTTTTCGCACCAGATTCACGTGCCATTTCGATAATCTGGCCAGAGGTCGTTCCGCGTACGATAGAGTCATCTACGAGTAACACGTTTTTACCTTTAAACTCCGACGAAATTGCATTGAGTTTACGACGTACCGATTTTTTACGCATGGTTTGGCCCGGCATAATAAAGGTACGGCCGATATAACGGTTTTTCACAAAACCTTGGCGGTATGGCAAACCAATGGTATTCGCAATCTGTAACGCCACATCCATTGATGTTTCAGGAATGGGGATCACCACGTCGATATCTAAATCAGCCCACTCACGTTTAATTTTTTCGCCAAGTTTACGGCCCATGTTAACGCGGCTCGCGTAAACCGAAATACCGTCGATGAAGCTATCAGGGCGAGCAAAATACACAAATTCGAAAATACACGGCGACGTTACCGGTGCTTCGGCACACTGTTGAGTGAACAAGTCGCCGTTTTCAGTAATGTAAACCGCTTCACCCGGCGCTACGTCACGAATAAATTTAAAGCCGACTGCATCTAGCGCAACGCTTTCTGACGCGACCATGTATTCTTCGCCAACTTCGGTAATGCGCTTACCTAACGCCAGTGGACGAATTCCGTGTGGGTCACGAAACGCAACAATACCTTGACCGATGATGGCAGCAACCACGGCGTAAGCACCACGAATTTTCTTGTGAACATTCGTGACAACGCGGAAAATATCTTTTGCCGATACAGTCAGTTCAGTACAGCTTTGTAATTCATGAGCGAAAATATTCAGCAATAACTCTGAGTCAGAGGTGGTATTGATGTGGCGGCGCGCAATGCGAAACACTTCTTGTTGTAAGTCTTGCGCATTGGTTAAGTTGCCGTTGTGGGCAAAGGCAATACCAAAAGGCGAGTTCACATAGAATGGCTGAGCTTCAGCCGAACTTGATGTACCGGCAGTGGGATAGCGCACATGGCCAATTCCCATATTACCCGTAAGACGTTTCATATGACGTGTGTGGAACACGTCGCGTACCAGACCGTTGGCTTTGCGTAAGTGAAACATGCCCTCATCAATAGTCATGATACCAGCGGCATCCTGACCACGGTGTTGCAACACTGTTAGGCCGTCATACAACGACTGCGCAACGGGTGTTTTACCTACAATTCCGACAATACCACACATCTGAGTTACCTATTTAAATCGGCTAAAAAACTTGAGCTATCTTTCACGTAGGTGAAAAACCACTCGATAATGACTGCAAATTCAGGAATTAATTGTGACCCAGCCCACCACTCAGATTGAGCAGCAGATGTAAACGTGTCCATAAAGAACAACAATGCACTCACAATTAATACACCGCGCAACGCGCCAAACACCGCGCCTAACGCTCGGTCTGTGCCTGACAGCCCCGTTGCTTGCACTAATTGGCTGATAACGTGATTCACCAATGCGCCAAGAATGAGTGTAGCAACAAATAGCGCAGCAATAGCCGCACCATTGCGAATAATTTCATCTTCAATTCGGGTGAAGTAGACAGCCAAATCAGCGTAGAACTGACTAGCGATAAAAAGCGCAGCAAACCATACTGTTAGAGATATGGCCTCTTTGACAAACCCTCTGACTAAGCTAATAAGGGTAGAAAGAGCAATTACGCCGAGAATGGCAAAATCAAGCCAGTTCATAGTCGTTGCGGTTACCTGCTAAGTAAGATTAGGTCGTGTACATCGTACAATTTGTGTACCCGACTGTTGAACTGGCGCGCATTCTACCAGAAGTCTATGCGATTACCAGCGCCGATTCGTGCTCACGCACTTGACCAAAATACCAATTGTAGAAATATCTTGCCAGTAAAAAAAAGCGAGCCTAATGCTCGCTATTCTACTTTAAATTCAGTTACTTTGCCCTTCAGGTTCGTCACCTCTAACAAGTGCGGCAACGCTGCCTCAAGTTTCTTTTTGTCTAGCTCCGGCCCAACAAACACTTTAGTCAGCAACCCTGAACTGGTTTGAATCGGGCGGCTAAATGCTCGATAGCCAGCGCTTTCGAGCTTGTTTAGTAGTTGTTTGACATTTTTTTGGTGTCGGAAACTGCCAAGCTGAATCACCCAACCAGCCCCTTCTTCCCTGTCGACCTCAGGCTTATCAATGACGGTTTGACTCGCTAAATCGTCTTCTTCCGTGGTGGCCATGGCCAAAATATCATTGGCTTGCCCAGCGGCGTCGTTCAGTGGAGTTTCGTCCACTGGGCGTTCTTCAACGACTTCAACGGGTCTTTGTGCTGCATTCACAACACGCGATTCAGGAAAGGGTTCAGGGGTTAAAATAGGCTTTTTTGCCGGCGGTGTGGGTACCGTGACAAACACATCTTCGTTTGTCACTTTTTTACCGTCTAAAAAATCAGGCAGCAGAATAACGGCTAATGCCACAATAATAACAGTGCCGACCAATCTGTTTTGTAACGCGCTTGCCAAAGCTTTTCCTCGTCTACGTTGATACGATTACGCTTGGGTTTCCAATATCTCCGCGACCGAGAGAAAGGAACCAAATACCACTATCATATCATTTTTTTCCGCCGCGTCTTTAGCCTTTGCGAATGCATCGCACATAGATGGATAAACCTTAGCCACTTGGGTGTCAGGTAGACAATCGGCCAATGCTTGCCCGCTTAAACCTCGTGGCCCTTGGGTTGCCCCAAAGTACCAGTTTGCATTGAGGTCTAGCAGCGGCGCCAATGTTTCCGTTCTGGCTTTGTCAGACAACATCCCGACCACAAAGTGCAATCGCTGATAATTAAATTGGCTCAGCCATTGCCGCAGTGCGACAGTCGCATGAGGATTGTGCGCCACATCAGCGATGGTGAGAGGTTCCAGCGCGAGTGTTTGTCGTCGGCCTGCTAATTTAGTGTGCTGAATACATTCAATGAGTTCATCGCGATCGGTCTCAACACCTAATGCCTTCAGCGTTGCCAAAGCAGTAGCAATATTCTGGTGCGGGATGTGGGCGCGCGGTAAATCTTCGAATGTGGTGCCATTTATAGTGCAAGACCACTTATCACCCTCTCCATCGTGGGCAAAGTCGCTACCACGCCAAACGGGACGTGCCCCTACTTCTGTCACATAATCGCTAACCGTAAAAGGTACATCAGGTTCACCAATAATGGCTGGCTTATTAGCACGAAAAATACCTGCTTTTTCTTTGCCAATTAATTCCCGTGTATCACCGAGCCAGTCTTGATGATCTAAACCAATACTCGTCAGTACGGCAATATCGTGGTCGAGGATATTGGTGGCGTCTAACCTGCCGCCCAAGCCAACCTCTAGCAAAATATAATCAGGCGCCAGTGACTTCATCATCACCATACCTGCAAGTGTACCAAACTCGAAATACGTCAGTGATACTTCGCCTCGGGTCTGCTCCACCTCAACCATAGCGTCGCAATACGCCTGCTCTTCAAGCACTTTTCCTTGGTAGCGCACACGCTCACGGTAATCTATTAAATGTGGAGAGCTGTACACCGCAACCCTCGCTCCTTGGCGCATTAATGCGGTCTCTAAAAAAGCGCAGGTTGTGCCCTTACCATTGGTGCCACCAACGATAATAATTCGGGTATTCGGAAATTGCAGTGATAAACGCGACGCAACCTGTTTTACTCGGTCGAGCCCCATATCAATGGCGGTGGGATGAATAGATTCTAGATAAGCAAGCCACTGCGCCAACGTACGTTCGCTTGGCACAGTGGGAATAGTTTGTTGAGTCACTTAGTTCGGGCGATGTAATTTAGCTAACAAGCCGTGAAGCTTATCACGCATTTCCCTGCGATCAACAATCATATCAATAGCGCCTTTTTCGAGTAAAAACTCACTGCGCTGGAAGCCTTCGGGCAGGGTTTCGCGAACGGTTTGTTCAATAACACGAGGGCCAGCAAAACCAATCAATGCTTTAGGCTCTGCCACATTGATGTCGCCCAGCATTGCTAGACTCGCAGATACACCACCCATTGTTGGGTCGGTCAATACAGAGATGTAAGGCAAGCCTTTTTCACTCATTTTCGCTAATGCTGCGGACGTTTTCGCCATTTGCATCAACGACAGTAAGGCTTCTTGCATACGCGCACCACCACTGGTGGAGAAGCAGATAAGCGGCATATTGTGTTCAAGACACGCATTCACTGCGGCAACAAAACGCGCACCAACAACCGACGCCATTGACCCACCCATAAACGCAAACTCGAAGCAAGCGACTGCAACAGGCATACCTTTAAGCTTGCCTTGCATAACCACGAGTGCATCTTTTTCATTAGTGGATTTTTGCGCCGCTGAAATGCGGTCTTTATAGCGTTTTGAGTCTTTAAACTTCAATACGTCTTGAGGTTCAAAGTTGGCGCCCAATTCAACGCGCTCACCTGCATCGAGAAAACTATCGATACGGCGACGTGCGCTAATACGCATGTGATGGTCACACTTAGGACACACTTCAAGCTGTTTTTCCAAATCAGATTTGTACAACACAGCCTGACACGACCCACACTTGGTCCAAATACCTTCAGGTACGTTACCTTTGGTTGACGTTTGTGTGCGTGGAAGAATTTTTTGAATCCAGCTCATGCTAGAGATTTCCTTGTATTCAGTTCTGTCATTCTGGCGTCTGCTTACTTGTTTTGTTCGTGCAATGCGCTCGCCAAATATGTGTGCGACATTAGACCATACTCTACCAAAGACTAAAAAACAAAAACTGGTCTTAGAAGTGGAGTCTTGCACAACATTTAGGCAAATAGGCGATTTTTCAACGCCACAACGAGAAATTCCCCGTTATGCCGTATTAATCGGGTACAAATAATGGCCCTAACGGTTGTCTGGGTAACCCATACTGTTCAGGGTAATCTACATCGACCAAATACAAACCGTTTGGCTTAGCCGTTGCTGCGGCTTGAGAACGGTCTTTTACCGCCAAGAGTTCCGCGATCCACTCTATCGGCTTTTCACCTGCCCCAATTTCAATCAGTGAGCCGGTGATATTTCTTACCATATGATGCAAAAACGCATTGGCGGCGATATCAATGATCACATAACGTCCTTGCCTCGTTACATCTACACGGGTCACATTTCTAAACGGGGTTTTACTCTGGCATAGTGCAGCGCGAAACGAAGTAAAGTCTTGTTCACCGAGCAATGCCTGTGCCGCTTGATGCATTCGGCTAACGTCTAATTCACGATGTACGTGAGTGACGCCATGATGATGAATTGCAGGTCGTGTTCTGTGATTAAATATCACGTAACGATAACGTCTTCCGGTGGCAGAGAACCTTGCGTGAAAGTCGTCTTGAACTTCTTTGCACCAGGTTACCGCAATAGAATTGGGTAAATTAGCATTAACCCCCAAAGTCCACGCCTTTTCTGGTCGAATAGCATCGCATTCAAAATGAACAACTTGACCAGTGGCATGCACGCCAGCATCGGTTCTGCCAGCACATTGCACTTCAATGGGTGTATTCGCAACGGAAGATAACGCTTTTTCGAGATACTCTTGGACGCTCGGCACTTCTCGTTGACGTTGCCAACCATATACCGATGCACCATCGTACTCTATCCCCAACGCAATACGAGCCATTCATTCTACCTTTAACAACAAAAGCGACAGTTTACCACGAGAGAAAGCACTGGCAATCACTCCTCGCGAAACAAGATTGACTCATTCAGGGGTTAGCGCAACAATGCATCACGTAATAATAATGAAAAAGGACAAACTATGAGACGCACACTCGCGCTCTGCGCACTTATGTCAATGCCTGCAATGGCGATTGAGCACGGTACTCTTGTGCTTTCTGCCGAAGAACGCGCAGTGGCGGCGCAATTAAATGAAGCGGTTCAGCAAATGACAAGCGCACTGCCAATGACGCTGGATGAAGAAACCCGCTTAGATACGGTGCAAACCATTAACACCATGATGATTTACAACAACACCTTGGTCAATTATGCCGCTAACGACATTAACGCGGCTCAGCTCGACGCCCTTATCGACGAGAATGTGTTGAGCACTATTTGCAGCAACCCTCAACTCAAGCCGATGATCTCGCTGGGCGTTACCATGGTCTACCGGTATTACGGCAAAGACGGTATTTATATTTCGGAAATTGGTATCGATACTGACTCTTGTACTGCCCCGCAACAATAACTGCCAAGCCTATGTGATTAAATGACACCATGGCATACAACACGCCATGGTGTATTTTTGCATGCTTTCGCCGACATCACATCGCATCACCGCCAGTTTGCTAGCATCAACCATTTCCCTTAGATATTGCGCTTGTTTTGTTTCACAGCAAGGTAAACGATTACCCTTTTAGCCTATAATCTATCGTTCTTGTTAACATTTAAAAGTCAGACGATTTTTATTCACTCAGCTGATATTTTGCTCCCCTTCGCCATAACAAACGTCTTTTGACTCAGTTAAATCATAACCTTAAGTCTACATTTTGATTTACTTTCGAGCATATTTCTCGCATCATTGAGATTAACAAATCATTTACCTTACAGACTGAATGTATAACTATTTTAGGTTATACGTTCTCACCAACATGGAAGAGAGGTAGCCATTGCCATGTTAAGAATTCGTGTTTCCTCATTGCTTGTTGCAGTGTGCATGCTAACGCCTTTTGTATTTGCACAAGCCGCTGAACAAACACTCCACATTAATAAAGTAGAGGGCGACAAAGAAGATCTTGTGTTTCAGGTACTGAAACTGGCTCTGAGTAAAAGTGCACCCAATACACAATATGAGCATCACTCCGAAAGCCTGAATGAAGCACAGCTTGTCGTAGAAGTTGAGTCTGGGTCGTTAGATGTAATGTGGGCTGGCGCGGCAAAAGACAAAGACGAACGCTTATTAGCGATACGTATACCCATTTTGAAAGGCTTGCTTGGTCATCGTATTTTTATTATCAACCGTGAAGACCAAGACAAATTTGCACAAATCAAAACCTTCGCTGAACTGCAACAACTCGAAGCGGGTCAAGGGCGCTTTTGGGGCGATACCGCCATTTTGAAATCGGCACATATTCCCACCATCACCACCATCAAATACGACAATTTATTTCCCATGCTGGAAGGCAAGCGCTTTGATTACTTTCCTCGCGCTCTACACGAACCTTTTATTGAAGTAGATGCCCACAAAGACCTCGACCTGGTGGTGGATAAAAACATTATGCTGGTGTACCCCCACGCCATGCACTTCTATGTCAATAAAAACAACAAACGCCTTTACAACCTCATTTATACGGGGTTTGAAAAGGCGATTGAAGATGGCAGCTTTGATGCGCTGTTTTTTAATCACCCCATGATCAAAGACGTACTAGAAAAAGCCGATTTAGCGCACCGTACCGTATTTCGTGTCGACAACCCTGCTCTGCACCCAGATACGCCTACCGACCGCAAAGAGTTCTGGCTTGACGTCAGTAAGCTCTAAAGTTGTTTTTCTCATACTCGTTAAAAGTTGTATACGGATGAAATTATCATGCACTCAATAAAGCAAAAATCCATGTTGGCGTTGTCGTTAGTCTCTATCGTCGTCATGTTGATTGTTTTTACTATTGGCTACTTAATGGCAAAGAGTTATTTTGCAGACCAATTAAATAAGCAAATGCAAGACACCAATCACGCGCTTTCCATTGTTTTACAAGAGCCTATATTTTCTTACGACACCGAACTGACAGAGAATATTCTGCAATCCTTTGTGCAATACCCACATATTCATGAAATTCGAGCCTTTGACCACCGCGACAAGCCAATTGGTCAAGCACAAGAGTCGGAGTCTCGCCCAAATAGCGATGCACTTAAGCTAACCAAAGTGAACATTGTGTGGGGCGGAAAACGCGAAGTTGGTTACGTACAAATCGCCTATCGTTTAGACAGTAACGACGCCCTACTCGGGGCCACCAAAACAATGCTTGTGCTCATCGCTATTATCTTGGTGGTCACGCTACAAGCTGCAAACTGGGCGGTGTTAACACATTATGTGATCAAGCCAATTCAGGTTGTTTCTGCGGCGATGAAAGACATTGCCCAAGGCGGTGGGGATTTGACGAAACGTTTAAACATCCGAACGCGCGACGAGGTTGGCGAGTTAGCTCAAGGGTTTGACAGGTTCGTTTCAAACCTTCACCACCTGGTACAAGGTATCGTCGGTTCGGCCGATGCGTTGTCGCAATGTTCAGACAAAATTAAATCTAACGCAGACAGCAATAAACAAGAAACTCAACAGCAATTGCGAGAGATTGAATTAGTCGCCACTGCCCTTGATCAAATGTCGATGGCGACACAAGAAGTGTCACAGAACGCTCATCTCACGTCAGAGAAAACTCAAAACTGTAATGCACTTGCCTTATCTGGCAATCAGGTAGTACAGAAAACAGTGAATGAAATTCATACCTTGGGCGACCGCATTGGCACCACCGCCGACACTATCCTCGCGCTGAAAGAAAAAAGCGACCATATCAATACTGTACTGATTGTAATTAAAGGGATTGCCGAGCAAACCAATTTGCTGGCATTGAATGCCGCTATTGAAGCGGCACGTGCAGGAGAACAAGGAAGAGGCTTTGCCGTTGTTGCTGACGAAGTACGCGCTCTGGCTCAACGAACGCAAGATTCTACAGAAGAAATTGAAGGGATCATCAACGACCTGCAAACCGCTTCTGAAGGTGCTAACCAACAAATGTTGACCACCAGAGAGTCGCTGGCAAACACGATCAACGAGTCTGCGCAAGCCATAGAAGCACTTGAGACTATCATTCGTGACATTCAAGAAATTAATGACATGAATACCCAAGTGGCAACAGCAACAGAAGAACAAAATGCGGTCACGGCAGATGTCAGCCAGAAAGTGGTGTCGATCAACACCATTACCACACAAGTGACTCACAATGCGGCAGGTGTGGGAGATTTGAGTAATCAACTCGACGCGTTAAGTGCGAGTATTAAACAAGACTTGTCTAATTTTAAACTGTAACTAGCAAACAAACACGGGTGACCAATCAGTAACCTGGTCACCCTGCTTCTCACTACTTCAGTTCACCGCCCTGCTGTAGCGCATACACCGCAAAACTCCCCAGCCAGTGGGTCCCTTCATAATTATTGTCGACAATGGTCGGCAATGAATGCAGCACATGAGCGTCAGCAATCGTTCGCAAGTGTGCGTATTTTGCTGGGTATTGATTCACTAACCCATACAACACCCATGCTCGACTAAAATTAAGTCCATCGAGGTGCACAAGTTTGCCGTCTGTGCGGTCTGCCACTTGTGCTGGGGTTAATACAAATGTCTTGTCGGCCAATTGAGGTAGAAAACCATGCGCCCACTTCTCGAAGGATGCTGGTTTCAATACTTTGCGCATTATATCAAGCTCTTCAAAACACGGTGACAGAAAATCGAAGCCGTTAGGCTCCCAGTTCAACGGGCATTGTTTGTCTTGACTAAACCAGTCATTCGCACGTTTCTCAATGAGTGCAGCCAGTTCAGTATGCTGCGTAGTGTTGGCAAAATCATAAGCCAGCGAGAGCGCAAATCCGGTATTCGGATGCTCACCGGTACGAATGGGGTAAATTAACTTGGGCAAAAAGGTTTTAAAATTCATCACCATTAGCGCTGTCAGCGGAGCTAAATTATGCTCAAGCTCCCGCGCTAAAGGGTCGTCCCAAAGGTGCAATTCTTCCGCTAATTTTAACAGCCAGGCCCATCCATAAGTGCGCTCATATGTCGAGTTATAGGGTTGATGAAAATAAGCCACTTCTGCTTCGATATTGGCTTGGGTAATATTACTTCGCAATGTCGCACGAATCTGCCCTTGGTTTTCCACGTTGGGAAAATGGCGTAGTAAATTCACCATCATCCAGTGCCCGTGCACACTAGAGTGCCAATCAAAGCAACCGAAAAAAGCGGGATGTAAAGATTTCGGCCCTTTGAGTTGCGCCTCATCGGCTAATACCTGATTCAATTTATTGGGGTATTCTACTTGGGTACAGTGTAAAGGCATTGCAGCCAGCCGGTTTGCTTCTTCGAGTGTTAATCGCGGCGTGTTGGCAAACGCGGCACTGCTTAGAACACTCAACAATAACAGGCTTTTTGTGATTATTTTTATCATAGAGACATCTCTTTGTGTTTGTTTTTTATTTCAATTTTATACAGTATACCAATAAATAGTACCGCAACTGCGCGTAAATAAACCCACTTTCACCGAAGTCACTGCCACCAGTAGGTGAAACATTCCTCACATCAATCGTGTTCAATTGGTTTCTCAACATACAAAAACCGTTCAAAAACCGCCTTCAACCCCAGATAATTAAATTCAACTAAAATTAATATATCAATCAACCCCAGTTGAAATACCCCTTTCACTACAGCAACATACAACAAAAAACAAAGTGAAACTGAGCCACTCGTATATACAACACACCAGATCATAGGGGTTGATAATTTCAACTCAAACTATTAGCATTTATTTTAATTGAACGGTCAATTAATAAAAATATGCCTAAAGTTGGAATGAAACCGATACGCAAGCAGCAGCTTATTGAAGCCACACTTGCGTCGATAGATGAGTTTGGTTTGTACCAAACAACAATCACAACAATCAGCAAAAAAGCCGGTTTGTCGTCGGGTATTATTAATCACTACTTTGGTGGTAAACAGCCACTGATTGAAGCGACAGTACGTTACCTACTCGATCAGTTAAATCAGAGCCTGATCGACCTCACAGCAGGTAGAACGGTAACGGCTCGAGAACGGCTAGACCTTATCGTAGAAAGTAACTTCAGTTATTTTCAACGGTCCCAGCCTGCCACAAAAGCATGGTTAAGTTTTTGGGAACAGTCGCTGCACAACAAAGCGTTAGCGCGCTTACAGCATATTAATAACCGCCGTTTATTAAGTAACTTGCGGTATTCGTTCAAACAATTATTACCTAAAGAACAGGCAAACGAGGCCGCACAGGCCACAGCAGCAATGATCGACGGTTTTTGGCTCCGCAGTGCGTTGAGCCAAAAAACAACACCCGATTTCGATCACAGTGAACGCCTGTGTAAACACTTTATTGCCACGTTAATCCAATAATTTTTCGGAGCTTTTAATGACGACCACTTATCAAAACTTCGTACACGGCCAAGCCCTTGCTAACAGCACGGGTGAAACCTTCGATGTCATCAACCCAGCCACAGGTAAATTAGCTTACAAAGTAGAAGTCGCCTGCGAAAAGGTACAAGAGGCTACTATCGAGAGTGCGAAAAAAGGCTTCGAAGCGTGGAAAAGCATGAGCGGTATGGCCCGCAGCCGAATTTTACTCAAGGCTGTAGCGTTATTGCGAGAGCGCAATGATGAACTAGCTGAAATTGAGGTGCTAGATACCGGAAAGCCTTGGCAAGAAGCATCGGTAGTCGATGTGGTCACGGGCGCTGACAGCATTGAATTTTTTGCAGGCCTAGCCCCGAGTATTGAAGGCCACCAACAAGATTTAGGCGGCGATTTTTATTACACCCGCCAAGAACCACTCGGTATCTGTGCCGGTATTGGCGCGTGGAATTACCCATTGCAAATTGCGTGTTGGAAATCGGCCCCTGCCCTTGCCTGTGGCAATGCCATGATCTTTAAACCGTCGGAAGAAACCCCGTTGGGCGCAATAAAACTTGCAGAAATTTTTATCGAAGCGGGTGTCCCGGCAGGCGTATTCAATGTTGTGCAAGGCGATGGAAAAGTGGGCGCATGGCTAACCGCAAATGCAGACATTGCCAAGGTATCCTTCACGGGTGAAGTGGGAACCGGGCGAAAAGTCATGGCAAGTGCTGCCTCAACCTTGAAAGACGTAACGATGGAACTTGGCGGTAAATCTCCGCTTATCGTTTTTGACGATGCAGACATCGACAACGCGGTTTCAGCAGCCATGCTTGGCAATTTTTATACTCAAGGTGAAATCTGTACCAACGGCACTCGCGTGTTTGTGCACAGCGCGATATTCGACCAATTTATGGCCAAGCTCAAAGCGCGTACCGAGCAAAATATTATTGCTGGAGACCCCATGCACCCAGACACCAATCTAGGGGCATTGATTTCCAAGAAACACTACGAATTGGTACTCAGTTACATTCAGAAAGGCAAAGACGAAGGCGCAACACTAGTGTGTGGCGGTGACGCTTTATCACCTGCATCGGCACCTGACGGCTACTTTGTCGCGCCCACTATATTCACCCACTGTCACGACGACATGACCATTGTTAAAGAAGAAATATTTGGCCCTGTGATGGCCGTGCTCACCTTTGACGACGAGGCCGAAGTCATTGCCCGTGCCAACGCCACTGAATTCGGTTTAGCCGCAGGGGTTTTCACCCAAGACATTACCCGAGCACATCGAGTGATACATCAAATCGATGCAGGTATCTGCTGGATCAATAACTATGGCGCGTCGCCAGCTGAAATGCCTGTTGGCGGGTATAAGCAATCGGGTATTGGGCGTGAGAACGGCATGCAAACCCTGCATCACTATACCCAAACAAAAGCCGTTTACGTGGGTATGTCACCACTTGAAAGCCCGTTTTAATCATTGGAGGTCGAATGAACGAATTTGATTATATTATTGTTGGTGCGGGTTCTGCTGGATGCGTGTTAGCCAACCGCTTAACAGAAAGCGGCGAGCACAAGGTATTGCTCATTGAAAATGGCGGCAGTGATAAAAGTATTTTTATTCAAATGCCCACCGCGCTGTCTATTCCAATGAATAGCAGCAAGTATGCGTGGCAGTTTGAAACCGAACCGGAGCCACATTTAGACAATCGCCGTATGCACTGCCCTCGTGGACGTGTGCTCGGGGGGTCTTCTTCGATCAACGGCATGGTTTATGTACGCGGTCACGCTAAAGATTTTGACGAATGGGAGCAACACGGCGCGACAAACTGGGATTACGCTCATTGTTTGCCGTATTTTAAACGCGCCGAAACTTGGGCGTTCGGCGGTGATGACTACCGTGGCGATACCGGCCCTCTTGCTACCAACAATGGTAATAACATGGAAAACCCGCTTTATACCGCCTTTATAAAAGCGGGCACGGAAGCCGGTTACTTTGAAACACAAGACTACAATGGCGCATTGCAAGAAGGCTTTGGCCCTATGCACATGACGGTTAAAAACGGTGTGCGCTGGTCAACGGCTAACGCCTATCTTCGCCCTGCGATGGAACGGAAAAACCTAACCGTCATCACTCACGCATTAGTCGAAAAAGTGTTATTAGATGGCACCACGGCTAAAGGTGTACAGCTATCTCAAAACGGTAAAACAGAGGCTTACTTCGCAAAAGAAGTCATTTTGTCTGCTGGCTCAATAGGATCGCCACACTTACTCCAATTGTCAGGCATAGGCGACCCAGATGTACTAAAACAAGCCAATATTGAGGTAAAACACGCTTTACCGGGCGTAGGGAAAAACTTGCAAGACCACCTGGAATTCTATTTTCAGTTCAAGTGTACGCAGCCCATCACCCTAAATGGCAAGCTCGATTGGTGGAATAAATTAAAAATAGGCGTACGTTGGATCTTGAGTAAAAAAGGGCTAGGTGCAACAAATCACTTTGAATCCTGCGGTTTTATTCGCTCCAAAGCCGGTGTTGAATGGCCAGATTTACAATACCACTTTTTGCCCGCAGCAATGCGCTATGACGGCAAAAGTGCGTTCAATGGCCACGGTTTTCAAGTGCATATTGGCCACAATAAACCCAAAAGTCGCGGCCATGTGCATGTTGTGTCAAACGACCCAACCGTGGCACCGCAAATCCAATTTAACTATCTCGCGGAAGAAGCTGATCGTGAAGGCTTCCGAGATTGCGTTCGCTTAACACGCGAAATTATTGGGCAAGACGCAATGTCTCCGTACCGAGGCGAAGAAATTCAACCCGGAATTCAGGTACAAAGTGACGAAGAAATCGACGCTTTTGTACGTCAAAATGTGGAAAGCGCCTATCACCCTTCTTGTTCGTGCAAGATGGGCACCGACAGCATGGCTGTGGTCGACCCACAAACCAAAGTGCATGGGATTGAGGGGCTGCGTGTGGTGGACTCATCCATCTTCCCAACTATACCCAATGGCAACTTGAACTCCCCGACCATTATGGTGGCAGAGCGAGCTGCCGACCTTATTTTGGGCAAGCCTACATGTGAGCCTGCAACAGAAACGCCTGTCGTTATGGAAAACGATTGGCAACAAAAACAGCGGGCAAAACCGAACTAGGCTGCCCGCCAACACCACGCTCGTACAGAGTTTAATTATCGCCACCCTGCTGCTAAGCAATGTGGCCATACTTAAGATCTGTTTCCCTTGTAACCACACGTTACCTAAAGGTGAGTCGAGCACTATTTGCAACGAACTTAAACAAAAAAATAGGGAGTAATCATGACAACCTGGCTATCTGCAGGGCTGATTTTTACCTATGCATCTATTGCATTTATCTTATTGAAATGGGGGCGAATTAAGTGTGTAGGTATTACACCCGTTCGCACCTTCACATTTGTAGCCATACTTTTTACCTCTGGGTTAGATGTGGGGCTCATCATGTTTCCGCTCACTGAATTCAGTGGCTATGCCGATGTGGCAACCAGTCCGGAGTACAGCTTTGCTAACCCACTAGCAATCGAGTTTGGCTTTTGGGGCTTCTTGATTTGGAGTTTTTACTTTCTCACCTGTTTTTACTTCTGTGTTATTGAGCCAAGGGTTAAGTTTTTCGAGATCCCTTGGGTCAAGTTCATTAACAATGTTGTGATAATCGGCACTTGTGCGTTTACCGCATATTTGCTGCTCGCTAACCTCCCCTGGTACTTACCAGAGCTTGGAGAAAGTGACGCAGGTGAAGGCGTTTTCTACGCCATCGTGTTTGCGGTAATTTGCGCCTCTGTGTATTCCAGTACCAACCTCAAATATGTGCGTATTCTCAGTTTGTCGACCACATGGTTGTTTATCGGCCTCATCGCGTTAATGTGGGCTGGTGCGTTTTTAGGTGACGGCGGCTCTGTGGGCCAGTTTGTAAATACGCTTAGCTTGTACGGCGAATACTTTGGCAACATTGAACACTTCTTACTACCGCTCAACGACTATCACGAATTTTATCTGTTCTGGTGGTTCGCATGGAGCATCATGATTGGGCAATTTACATCGCGTTTTGTCGGTGGTTTACGCACTTATCAAGTACTGGCTGCCATGTTGATTGTACCTTCTATTCCCATTGCGGTTTGGTTTTCGGTTCTGTATTACTACCACGCCAATGGCTTGGAAACCGGTGGTTTGTACAACCTAGTGATGGCCATTGTGGGCATTACCTTTGTCATCAATTCTCTGGATTCATTAGTTCGCCTGTATACAGACAATTTGAACATTACGGTAAAACGCTTTGGCAAGACAAAATACCTACTTGGCAACCTGACCGCACTGAGCTTGCTCACACTGTTATTTAAACTCGACTTTTTGCAAATCCAATGGGTAGGCGCACTCGTTATTGCCCTGTTCTTTGCCTGTGCAGGTTACATGCTTGTGAGTAAGGCCACCAAGGTCAACAACATCCAAGCATCACCCAAAGAAAACAAAATTGATTTCACTAAAATAGAGACATTGAATTAATGAAAAAAGCTATCTTCACTTCGACATTTATTTCTCTTGCCTTTATTGGTTCAGGGCTAGGTAATCACGCAGATGCTGCATGGTCTACCAGCTGGCAATTTGTGTCTGATTACACCTTCAATGGCGTTAGCCAAACACAAAACGATCCAGCGCTGCAGGCGAGTATAGACTATAGCGATGATGCGGGTTGGTATGCTGGCACTTGGGCTTCAAACGTCGATTTTGGTGCTTCCGATGACACCGATATCGAATGGGACGGCTATGCTGGATATTACACCCAGTTGACTGATGATATTGGGCTTGATGCTGGTATTGCTTACTACTCATATCATGGCGCGGGTTATAGCAGCGACTACAATTATCCTGAAATTTACGCCAAGTTTAATTACGCCAACGCACTAGGCACATCAGAAGTTAACTTCTGGTACAGTTGGGACTATTTTGGCCTCGATGTCGGGCACGCTATTGTGATGCTGGCTCACTCGGTAGAAGTCGCTCCTGGGCATACAATCCGCGTGAGTATCGACCGCTCTCACAGCATGAATACCGCGCGTTGGAGCTGGGATTCTGAAGCCAGTTACTACCACTGGCGTGTGGCGTACCAAACAAGCTACAAGCAAGTTAACTTTACCCTCGCCGCTGAAGACACCAATATGGATATGAACACAGCAGACGCGCGGGTAGTTGCCCAAATCGGTACCACCTTCAGTTTCTAGCCCGCGTTTTTACGTAAAAACACACGCCCAGTTTTGTAATCAACTGGGCGTTTTTGTCAGTATACTCACCCGCTCCTGTGCAGGCACTTTGCCTTTCAACCCTCCTTCCAAGGGCGCAAAATACACTGATTGAATGTCGTACACACTGTGGTAGTGAGCATAAACTTCATCGTTAACCACACTAAAAGGCGGGCCCGGCATGCGCTGCTGGTCGTATTCGAAAGTGATCAACAACTGGGCTGCTGCCCCTGTTAAAGCCACTATCTGTGCCGTATATTGCTCACGCATAGACTCAGGTAACGCCACTAATGCTGCGCGGTCGTAAACTGCATCTATCTGCCCTAAGGTACCTTGTTGCAGAGAAAAAATATCACCCACGTACACATCAATGCCGTCAGCGTGGTAGTGCAGATGCTCTCCGACGGGTGTAATCGTGGGTGTAACAGCTAATTCTGTAAATAACTCATCTATAGCAATTTGGCTTAATTCTGCGCCCACTACACGCATACCTTGCGCGAGTAACCAGGCAATATCGAGAGTCTTACCACATAGAGGAATGAAGACACGGCTGCCAGGAGAAAGGTTTAAGTATGAAAAATGCTGGGTGAGTAAAGGGTTTGCTTCTGGGTGGTGAAAACCAATCTCTTTATTTTCCCACTTGTTGTGCCAAAAATCTGCTTTCATACCGTTGCCGCCTTAACACTAAATGACTAATAGGCACAACACGTTACCATCGGAGCAAGCGTAAGGCGATCAAAAAAGCCAGGTGATTTTGTCGCACCTGGCTTTTGCTATTGTCCTCGGCCCCAATTACGCTTTATTGAGCTGTTCGAGTAAATTGCTCGCTTCGACCTTTTGTTCATCACTGCCGGTCTGCATAACTTCACGCAATAACTCAGCAGCGGCTGTCGGGTCATCCATTTCCATGTAGACTCGGGCTAAATCTAAGCTGGCACTGGCCCCCGCGTCTTTATCTACGTCGATAATATCATCATCATCACTGACACCGGTAAACTCAGACAAAGACACATCCAAATCTAAATCTGCGTCGTCGAGAGAAACATCATCTTCGTCAAAGCTCTCATCCAGCAAAGATTCAACGTCGACAAACTCGTCTTCGCTCTCGCTAGCCTGCTCGTTTTCGCCCTCAGGTTCATTAAACAGAGCGGCAAGATCAAGGTCAGGGTTTTCTCTTTGGAAACGCGCTTCATCAGCTTCAATTTCTTTCGGCACTTCGGGCAGGTCATCAGCCATAGACGCCAGTAACTCATCAAAATCAGCGTCGTCTAGATCTGCCATCAGGGCATCGTCTTTGCCATCAGACTCTGGCTCTGGCTCTGGCTCTGGCTCTGGATCTGGCTCTGAAAAGTCTATCTCTTCCTGTGATTTAGCATCCGTGTCATCAGCGCCACCCAGCCAATCATCCAACCCAGGCAAATCGGCTAAGCTATCATCACTATCGCTATTCGCAGCTTCTGGCACCTTGTCTTCAGCGACAACGCCGTCGACTTCTTGCTCTAACGAAAAATCGTCAATATCATCAAGCGCTTCATCGAGAATACTGTCGTCAAAATCATCATTGTTATTTGCGTCAGCCGAGGTGTCTTCTGGCGCCAGTGCATCAGCACCAAACGCCGGAATATCTTCCATCAAGGCTTCATCAAATTCAGCTAATGCGTCGTCAAGGGGGTCGTGACTTGGGTTATCTTCACCTGAAAGGTCTTCAACCGATACTGACACATCCTCTTCAACATCGCCTTCTTCCTCTGGCGATTGCTGTAGATCAGAAGGCTCTGATGAATCCGGCAAGTCGGAAGATTCTTCAAGTGTGAACTCATCGTCACTTACCGTATTGGCATAATCTGCGAGTTCTTCGTCAGAAGGTAACGAAGACGTTTCTTGTTCATTGTTATCAGCAGCAGGTTCAGCGTCTAACTCTGGGTCTGAGTCTGAGTCTGAGTCTAGCTCAGTCTCATCTTGCTCAAATTCAATTGAATCCCATGCTTCTTCGGTATCATCCGTTAACGACTCTGGCCCTTCTTCCACTTCTGCGTCTTGTGCTTCAACAGAGTCGGAAAAGGCATCCATTTCATTGCTAACTTCTTCTGACAATGCCTGTTCGTCAAGATCATCGTCACCCGTATCAGCCGCTTCATCTATTAACTCGTCACTGTCTGGTGAGTCGGTGCTCTCTAATTCAGCAATCAGGTCGTCTGACAAGCTATCGAGTTCGTCAAGCTCTGTCACGTCTTCTGAAGATGTGTCTTCCAGCTCATTTTCCAACTCGCTTAAAAGCTCATCGCTGAGAGAATCTTGCTCATCGGCTTGCTCGCTGCTCAACGCGGCTTCGTCAAGTAAACTATCAATATCATCAACTGGGGCCGATTCTTCAGCTTCAGCCTCTGCAGACTCAGCTTCCAATTCATTTAACAGTTCATCACTCAAAGAGTCGAGGGGATCTTCTGTTGGCTCATCACCCACTTCGCTTTCCAGCTCAGCCAATAACTCGTCGGTTAGCGCGTCGTCTTCCAATGCGTCATCGGACAAGTCATCGTTTAGCCCGCTCTGTTCTGGCTCCGCTACTTCAGGGATAAGCGCATCATCGTCTTCTTCTGGCAGTTCAGCTTGTAGCTCTGCCAACAGCTCATCTGACAATGGATCTTCGAATTCATCGGCGTTAGCCATGTCTTCAACGTCAATCTCTTCAAGATCTTCGACAATAGCATCTAGGCTTTGAATGGCTTGCTCACCAGGCGCTGCGTCGGTATTGATAACGTCATCAGATTCATCGCTATCATCAGCGTCCTCATCAAACTCTTCGCCTAATACGCCCATCATTTCGAGCTGCTCAATTTCATTGAGCATATTATCGGTAATCCGATCTAATTCTTCGTTTTGTTGATGAATCTCAGAGTCAAGTTTACCCAACATATCTTCATCAACATGCTCACTGCCTAAACCAAGTGATTCTGATACCGATGATGGCGCGTTTTGCTCCAATAAATCATCAATGCTAATCTCAGGTGTGTCTTCTTCGTCTTCAACTGGCGTAATTTCCGCTTTGCTGTCAGCCGACTCTTGAATAAGTTGGTCACTATCGTCGCTATCATCCAGCGAATCAGGTACTTCACTGTCTAATGACTCAACTGAATCTGTGGTAACAAAATCATCGGTATCCTGTTCTTCATTGGGGTCAGGAATAGACGAATCATCGTCACTGTCGTCCAAAGATGCCAACGCACTTGAATCATCATCTTCGTCAACTAAGGCCGATAACGCGTCCTCTTCTGACGCCGCTGAGTCGTCGTCACTTCCCAACAAATCAGTATCGTCGCTTTCTTCCTCACCCGAAAGGTCGATGCCATCTAACGCTGAAATGTCGTCATCATCAACGTCCATTTCATCGTCGAACAAACTGTCTAAATCGTTTTGTGCTAACGCGTCGTCACCCTGTTCAAAGTTCTCGTCTTCTTTTTCGTCAGGTACCAACATGTCATCGCTGAGGTCAGCAAACGACTCTAATTCTTCTTCCAACGAGTCTTCTAACTCAGTCGATAACACATCATCGAGTAAGTCATCATCATTAAACAGTTCATCGTCAGACAAATCGCCGGTGTCTAATTCGTCTTCAAGAGCAGAGGACAGATCCGCTATCGGCTCATCGTCCAACGTCATATCGTTGTCTGTGGTTTGTATTGGCGGCGCTACTGGCTCTGGCACCTCATCATCAGACTTGCGTTTAAGAAGCCAATACCCCAAGCCTCCCAATAGCAACAATGTGGCAATCGAAGACTCAATAATCAGTGCTGTGGGTGAGGTTAGTTTCTTAACAAAGGAGTTTTCGGCTTCAGCCGCTTGTTTCGCACGCTCTTCTTGAATGAGATTTAACAACTCTCGCTGCAACGCAAGTTGTTCATCAACCTTAGGCTGAACGTCATCGTCTACCCGGCTGCGGAAGTCTGCTAATTCTTCATTAATTTTATCGAGGCGATCATACAGCGTCTGATTGTTCTGTATGAGTGCTTCGATAGAATCTATCGAAGTGGCAAATTGTTGACGCAATTCATCAAACTGGCGAGTTTGTTCTGCATCTAGCGCATTGAGCTGCGCTTCTAGCTCCCCTTTAGTGGTGTTGAGGTCGTTGCGATTAACTAAGGGAATTGCGGGTTTCAAATTTTGTAAGCTGGCTCCGGGTTGGCCTTCCATCAATGCCCACGCCGCTTCGTCTTGCTCTGCTTTTTGTTTTGCTCGTTCTGGGTCTATACGTGCAATGTACCGATCACTGGGTAACTTCAGCATCGAACCATTCACAAGCAAATTGAGGTTTTCTTTCTCGAACGCGTTAGGGTTAAGCTCGTAAATAGCCACCATAACTTGATAAACAGAGAGGTTTTGATTTTGTTTATAACGGCTGGCGATGCGCCACAGGGTATCGGCTGAGTCAATTGGCCCGTAAACCGCCCCCGAATATTGGTTTGTTGCGTTTTTAGGCCCACGCAACTGCGTTACCTGTTCTTTAGCGAAAATGGTATTAACCGGCGCTAATAACACCAGCGCCACAACTAACCATCCCGTTAAATGCAATTTCATAGCGTTCCTATTTGTCCCCAAGCGGCGGCGATTCAATGCGTTGACGCAGTTGACGATATTCTTGCGAAATTCCGAACCGATTACCGACCAACAAAACTTTGTTCTTATTTAATTTTTTGCCTTGATAATGCAAGCCTAGTTACTGACAGATATTTGGCTCTCATCTGCTAATAGGGCTAGTTTGTCATTATTTGCCCTGTTTAATGCAAATAACGCTCCAGTGCGGCCTCTGGTCGAGAAACACACTCTCGGCATACTACAAAATATAAACCAGTTAGTCTGCCCGATCTAGTTGGACGAAGAAAATTCCTATAAAGGGGTATCGGCAGAAGCTAAAAGACCTTTACCTTCTGCCGAATAATTGTGGACTTAGAGGTAGTCGCGGATCAGTGCCTCAGCGATTTGTACGCTGTTCGTCGCTGCGCCTTTACGGATATTGTCAGACACCACCCACATATTAATGCCATTTGGATGGCTAATATCGTTGCGGATACGACCTACGTGAACGCTGTCGTTTCCACTCGCGCTACTCACCTGTGTAGGGAAAGCTTCGCGTTCAGTGTGAAGCGTTACACCTGGTGCATCAGCGAGAAGCTGCTTAACCGCTTCGGCGTCGATTGGTTGGCGAGTTTCAATATGAATCGCTTCACCGTGACCATAGAAAACCGGTACACGAACAGCAGTAGCATTCACAAGAATGCTGTCGTCACCCATGATTTTCTTGGTTTCCCACACCATTTTCATTTCTTCTTTGGTGTAATCGTTGTCCATAAACACATCGATTTGCGGGATAACGTTGAAGGCAATTTGACGGCTGAACGCTTCTGGCGTGATTGCACGTGAGTTCAACAAATCAGCGGTTTGCTTCGCCAACTCTTCCATTGCAGATTTACCTGCACCCGATACAGACTGATAAGTACAAACGTTAATGCGCTCAATACCCACAGCATCATGGATAGGCTTTAGCGCTACCATCATCTGAATGGTTGAACAGTTCGGGTTAGCAATAATGTTGCGGTTACGGAAATCAGCGAGAGCATGACCGTTAACTTCTGGTACAACAAGGGGAATATCTGGCTCATAACGGAACTGAGAGGTGTTATCGATAACGATACAACCCGCTTCACCCGCTTTCGGCGCGTAAACTTCTGAAACACTGCCGCCAGCAGAGAAGAAGCCGAATTGGGCTTTTGACCAATCAAAGGTGTCTGCGTCCAATACTTCCACTTCTTCACCTTTAAAAGTCACGGTACCGCCCGCCGAGCGTTTACTGGCCAGCGGATAAAGTGTCTTCACTGGAAACTTCCGCTGCTCCAGAATTTCGATCATAGTCTGGCCAACCAGACCCGTGGCGCCAAGAACGGCAACGTCAAAGGCTTGTGACATGGTGAGTGGAACTCCTAAATTCAATTAAATTTGCAACATCGTCGTTGCTAAACACTTGTATCGCTTACCGGCTACTTAACGACTCTTGGCGGCTTTATTAAGTTGAATACCGAGCTTTTCCAATACTGTCGTTATCTCTGTTGGAAGCTCATGGGTAATCTCGACCTGATAAGCGGCGATTTCTCTTCTCACGCGATATTCTTTACGCATTTTTGAGAAGGACACTGATTCTGCCATGCCTTGACGAAAAATCCTATCATCGTCTTTGATATCATATATCGAAAATAACAAATTACTGATAATACGATAGTCAAAGCCCTGATTTTCGACAGGATTTGATGGAAAATACAGCACTGGTGTTGGATCGAGAAAGTCATCTAAGGTCAACAAGGGCGTTTTTCCCATTGCGGCACACATTTGGTCGTAAACCATTTGTGTTCCTCGTACCTTACCTTCCACCGTATGCCCAGCAATATGAGGGGTTGCAAACCAAATTAAATCCAGCAGTTCGGTATCAATGTTGGGTTCGTTGTCGAACACATCTAATGCCACAGTTGGAGCGTCGGGCTGCTTGAGTCTGGCTTTTAATGCCACTTCATCAATCACTTCGCCACGGCAGGCGTTGATCAGCAACTGATTAGGTTTGAGCGCAGACAAAGCGCGCTCATCGAGCAGTTTATCGGTACAAAACTGCCCTCTTGCAACATAAGGCACGTGTAAAGTGATCACGTCGCAGCTAAGAATATCGTCAAAAGCCACAAATGCGCGCGTGTCACCACTGGCTTGTAACGGTGGATCACACAATACGTAACTGATGTGAAGAGCATCAAGAATGGCACTCAAACGGGTGCCGACATTACCCGCGCCAACAATTCCTACCTTTGCGTTAGCCAAATCGAGTTTGTTGTCGCAGTGTGCATTGAGCAAAATACTGAGCACGTATTCTGCCACCGCTACTGCATTGCACCCAGCCGCAGACCCCCACGTAATACCACGCTGTTCTAATAAAGGAATATCAAGATGATTAATGCCTGCTGTCGCGGTTACCACCTGCTTTAATACAGGTGCATGCTGTAACAGTGCTGCATTTACTTTTGTCGTCGAACGAACCGCTAGGCGTTCAGTATCGGCTAACAAGGCTGCGTCAAGATTTCCCACAGGAAAAGGCTCGGCGCTGCCAAGCTTGCTGAGGTACTCGTGCCCAAAGGGCATAGATTCTTCATAACGTATTTTCATGCTCGCGAGTGTAATAAAAAATACACAATAAGGCGAGAATAAAGCTTACACGCCACCATTAAAAAAGGCGCCATTGGCGCCTTTTCGATCAAACGTTAATTCGCTTTACCTTATTTTTGGTAACGCTGCATCACTAACGTTGCATTCGTACCGCCAAAACCAAAGCTGTTAGACATAATGGTATTGAGCGTGGTTTCACGGGTTGCCGTAACAATATCAAGGCCCGCTGCCGCTTCATCAAGCTCATCGATGTTAATCGATGGCGCAATAAAGTTGTTTTCCATCATGATCAAGCTGTAAATAGCTTCGTTAACGCCAGCTGCACCCAAAGCGTGCCCTGTGAGTGATTTAGTAGCGCTGATAGGCACACCTGATTGACCGAACACCTCTTGAATTGCCGCCAATTCTTTCACGTCGCCCACTGGTGTAGACGTACCATGGGTATTCAGGTAATCGATTGGTGCATCAATGCCTTGCATCGCCATTTGCATACAACGCACCGCACCTTCACCAGATGGCGCAACCATGTCGTAGCCATCTGAAGTGGCACCGTAACCGACAATTTCGCCGTAAATCTTCGCGCCGCGGGCCAATGCGTGTTCGAGTTCTTCAACTACGACCATACCGCCACCGCCACTGCTAACAAAGCCGTCACGGGCTGCATCGTAAGTACGAGAAGCTACCGCTGGCGTGTCGTTGTATTTAGATGACAAAGCACCCATCGCGTCGAACTGATGAGACAAAGTCCAATGCAACTCTTCACCGCCACCAGCAAATACCACGTCTTGCTTGCCTAACTGGATCATTTCTAACGCGTTACCAATACAATGGGCACTGGTAGCACATGCGGAAGAAATAGAATAGTTAACCCCTTTAATTTGGAAAGGCGTTGCCAAACACGCAGAAACGGTTGAGCCCATGCAACGCGGCACCATATAAGGCCCCACGCGCTTTACGCCTTTCTCGCGCAAAATGTCAGCTGACAAAATTTGGTTTTCTGAAGATGCGCCACCTGAACCTGCGATAATCCCCGTTCTTGGATTGGAAATATCGGCAGCTTCTAAGCCACTATCTTCAATTGCTTGTTGCATAGCCACATACGCATAACCTGCCGCATTGCCCATAAAGCGCATTGCTTTGCGGTCAATGTGTTCTTTCAGGTCGATGTCGATGTTGCCCCACACCTGACTACGCAGGCCCATTTCTGCAAACTGCTCTGAGAAAGTGATGCCAGATTTGCCCTGTTTGAGCGAATCCAACACTTGTTGTTTATTGACACCAATACTAGACACAATGCCTAGGCCGGTGATAACTGCTCTTTTCATAATTTACCCTATACTTTTGTGCGGCCTATGGTAACGATTTTACGCCGCCAAGTGGTCTGCTCTTTTACTCAATATCCATCTGTCTATTTGAAGCTTTCACTATCTTCAAAGCGATGAGCTGGGTATCATTGCCGCACAACCTTACCCGAGCATCATTAAAGGTATATGAATTTGCGTCCTTTTGCAGCCAAGATCCATTTTAATTCTCAAGGTACGCCTGTGGCGGATGATTTTGACGATGTGTATTTCTCCAACGACAGCGGCATCGACGAAACCCAGCACGTCTTTATTAATGGCAACGACCTTCACGACACCTGGCAACAAACTCAACAAGAACGCTTTGTTATTGGCGAAACGGGCTTCGGCACCGGGTTGAATTGTTTGGTGGTCATGCAGGCATTTCATCAGTTTCGACAACAACACCCCGACCACCCACTGCGCTATTTACACCTTATCACCACAGAAAAATTTCCTATGCAGCGGCAAGATATTGCGCAAGCATTGGCTGTATTCCCGAGTTTGAGCGAATACACAGACGCTTATTTAGCCCAATACCCAGTGCCGCTAGCAGGTTGCCATCGGCTACAATTCCCTCAGTACCACACCACTTTGGATATTTGGATTGGTGACATTAAAGACTCAATGCCCCAGTGGCATTGCCCAGCGACAGGATTAGTTGACGCGTGGTTTTTAGACGGTTTTGCTCCGAGTAAAAATCCTGAGATGTGGTCGGAGACCTTATTTTCACAGCTTGCTCGTCTTTCTAAAGCTAACGCGACTTTTGCCACCTTTACCGCGGCAGGAATGGTAAAACGCGGCTTAAAAGACGCCGGTTTTACCATTGAAAAGCGCAAAGGTTTCGGCCGCAAGCGCGACATGCTCGCAGGGCGCTATACCGCAAAAATCACCGCTAAGGTATCTGCACCGCCCTATTATCGGTTTGCAAAAACCGGGCTGTCTTCAGGAGCGAAGGTAGCAGTAATAGGAGCTGGGCTTGCAGGCATCAGCGCCGCACAAGCCTTGGCGAATAAAGGCATGCGTATTGTGGTTATCGATAGCGCTGCAACACCGGCAACAGGCGCTTCTGGCAACGCCCAAGGCGGGTTTTACCCACAGCTACACGCCGACGCGAGTCAGCCTGCAATGATTCAGGCTCACAGTTTCTTGTACGCAGAGCGTTACTATCAGGCGATACTCAACAATGTTGGGGGTTACCATCACGACTTCTGTGGTGTGGCATTAGTCACCTTTAACGACAATCAACAAGCACGCCATCAAAATTTGCTTGAAAAACAGCAGTGGCCAGAAGCACTAGTAAAAGGTATCGCGCAAGCTGAACTTGAAGAAAAAGCCGGCGTTCCTTTACCCTATAGCGCATTGTGGGTAGAAAAAGGCGGCTGGATCAATCCCCCGTCGTTGATCGACACCACGATAAACAACCTGATAACTCAGCACGGCTGTGAAACGCATTGGCAAACCGCCGTATCGCACATTACACACAATGATGATGGAACAATGTCGCTGTGGGCTAGCGACGCGCTTATTACTACTGTCGATCACGTGGTGATCGCTACGGGTCATCATGCCGCGACACAATCTTGGTTTGAGCAAATACCGTTGCGCCCAGTACGAGGGCAAGTCGAACGCGTGAAATCTGCTGGCACATTAGAAGCACTCAACACCGTATTGTGTCACAAAGGCTACCTCACGCCCAGTTTCAACGGGTACCATGCATTAGGGTCGACCTATGTGAAAGGCGACGTAGACACAACACCTCGTGAAGAAGAGTCTCGCCAAAACCTCGACACCCAAGTGAAGGCGCTCGCAGCGTGTGATTGGATAACACAACTCACACATGACAATACGGCCCGAGCATCAATACGATTAGGCACACCAGATCACCAACCTATCGTTGGCTTAATTCCAAACTGGGAACAACAAAAAGCTCTGTTTGAAGGGTTGAGTGTCGGCAAACCTTTGTCTTCAATGCCGCTTCCAGATAATGAGTCAAAGATTAGCTATCTTACCGGCTTAGGATCGAGAGGGTTGACTACTGCGCCACTTATGGCCGAAGTGTTAGCCAGCGAATTGACTCACTCACCAATGCCAATGAGCGAACCGTTATTACAAGCGCTGGCGCCAAATCGCTATTTAGTGAG
Source organism: Alteromonas sp. ABE4_545 (assembly GCF_056161325.1). Taxonomy (NCBI): domain Bacteria; kingdom Pseudomonadati; phylum Pseudomonadota; class Gammaproteobacteria; order Alteromonadales; family Alteromonadaceae; genus Alteromonas; species Alteromonas sp. ABE4_545. The sequence goes on along the minus strand of NZ_JBSWYY010000012.1, from coordinate 82,113 downwards.
AGATTTAATTCGCAATAAGGTTTAGCCGTCGGCCCGTTGACCAAAAGAGAATATGACTATGTGGCCCGATTCACTTTGGGCCACATGCATGCAATTAATCAGATTCAGACACCAATGGCGCAGGGTTAAGCGATGTAACCATAAAAGCGGGAACAAACAGGTTGGCGCTAGCCACCAAACGTCTATTACTTACCGAAACTATACGCGCATTCACGCGTACACCACGGGCTTCTTCGATTAACGTCCCCGTGAGAATGTGGTCAATTTCCATTTGTTTCGCCAATTGGTTGCCTTTACGGCTCATGGCAATATCACCAGCCCCAGTCACCATTAACGTATTGGCTAACTTAAAATCGACTACACCCACACCAAAACTCTGCAATTCAGCGATCAAGTATTCTGATAATTGATTGCCTAAAATGGTGGTTTCCTGCAAAGAGCGATTTAAACGTACAAAACTGGCAACACCCACTAAATCTTGTGTTGTCAGTGAATTTGAGCCATCCATTAATTCCATGGCAAGTTGGCTGGCATAATCCACCAACACTTTATGGGTTTGCGAGGGAATAAATCCTGTTTGAAGTGGATCGCGATAGCCAGTTTGAGATTGGCGTTCCTGAAACATTTCGATGTCGCGCATATCAGGTCGGTATGCGAGGCCACTGCCTTGGGGTGGGGCCACCATTGTTCTAACAGTAGGTTGTTCGTCGCTGTCACTCTCAAACCAATAATATCCACTGCCGTTTCCACCACTAGCACAACCTAGCAGGGTCACCGCCGAGAGCAGGCAGAGTACTGTTAATTTAACCCGCGCAAATACCGTCATTGCTTTACCCTCGGCTCAACCTAATACCGTCTTTTGTCGAACCAGATTGGCTACCGTCACTAGGGATTAGTGCATCGACAACATAGAAAGGGATCAGCATTTGCGCACTGGCAACCACCGCGCGTGACTCAAGCCCTACAATACGCGCGTTCACCATCACCCCACCTTGGTGCTTAGCCATTGTACCTGTAAGCACGTATTCAATGGGCAAGCTACCGTCTATTTCCAAATAGTCACGGGTGAGCACGAAATCACCGTGCTCAGTAATACGGATGTAATCGGTCATTTTAAAATCGAGTACGGGAATGCGGAACTTGTGCAGTTCGTGAAGAAACGATTCTGCCATCTGCTGACCAAGCAAATTTGTTTGCTGTAAGTCTGAGTCTAGTAACGCGAAGTTTGTCACCCCGACGGGCGTTTTGTTAGACACATACTCCATATTAGACACTAGGTCTTGGGTCATATTCTTAACATAATCGCCAATGTGCTTAGTTAGCGGGCGACCTTTATACGCACCTTGTACACTGGAATAAAGCGAAGGTTGACCCAGCGCACCAAAATCGTCGGCTTCGTCGGCCTGCGCGCTCACTTGCGCAACGGGCGCTCGGTCCATGGCAGAAATATCAACAATGTTCAAAGAACGGCCGATTTCAGTTTCGTTAGCTTGTGTTTCGTCTTCGTCACTAAACACAGCACAGCCTGATAGCGTACATGTTAACAGCGCAATTGCACTCAAACTCTTCATCGGATTCATAGCCCGTTACCCCTTGTCTTCGGTTCGGTACAACCGCCCATTACGCGATGTCACCTGCTCTTGCTCCCAGAATAAATCAGCTGGGAAAAAGCGTGTAGCCGCCGCCACAATATCTTTTGATTGCGCGCTGATTATTCGAGCATTGACCATGGCACCCGATTCTTGAAACACCAGAGTACCGGTAATGAAAAAATCCACTCTGTCACTGGCTGACAGTTGGTCAATGTTTCGCGAAAACACGCGATCTGCATTATCACTGATTAATATATCGTTCGTAAGCTTAAACTCTTGAGTGATAAATCCGCGTTTTGTCGCTTCGGTGATCAACCCCTCTTCCAGTTGATGCCCTAATACCGCAAGGGGATGCTGCAAATTGGGGTCGTATTCCATACTATCAACAGGTACAAAGCCCACAACCGCATACCGAGATTGACGCGCGGGGCTTAACCCAGCAAATAGCTCGTTGGCTAACACGTAGGTGTAGTATTCCACATTCCCCAATGCTGAAGAGGGGGTAGTATTCGCTTGTGTCATGTTTTGACTGTTATCTGACGCGCAGCCAGTCAACATGCATAAGGTTAGGCCAATATAGCCAGCTGTGTGTAGTAAACGTTTAGCCATCATGAAAGTGCACCGTCAAAAAATTGCGATTATAAAAACTCGACAGCACTGCTCGCAAAAAACGTACCAACAAAACAATGTGTTCAATACTGTGAAGTCACGAACGACGATGTAAAATAAGGGGAGGTATTAACGGCAAAGCCTTGCCCTGCTCTGCCGAAAAAGGGCGACTTACTTTGCCGCCGTCAATAAACGCTGCCACAACGTTTGTACTTTATCTTGGTCTGCTATCTCAAGCTCTTTGTTTTCGAATGCACGCGTAAAGCTTGCTTGCATTCTTCGGTCTAACTCTTGTAACGAGGCATCGCTTTCCATCTCAAGAACACGCGCAATCACAGCGTAATGCCCTTGCAAGTAACTCGCGATAAACAAATATTCATCATCACCATGATCAACAACTGCATCTAATTCGTCATCAATACGTCGAAGTTGTGCTACTACCTCTGGTGAGGCTTGAATTTGTTCTTCCATCTGTGGTCCTTAGTTTACCGGATAAAGCACACGGTCATGAAAACCGGTGATCACTGATATGCGGCCCGCCCACGCTAAATCAAGCTGGGGGTCGCTGGTGTCGAGTATAAGTGGGCGCCCTGCGAGCGCCTGCAATTTTGCTTTGGTAGCGATGACCGTTAATGCGTCACGCCCTACTTGCTTCAAAAACATGGGGCTAAGCTGTTGATTGCCACGGCCCAAAATATGCCCTTGCCCGCCAATAACGGTAATCACCACACGGGTTGGATGCCCTTTGGTTAGGTCGATTAACTCGCCCGCAGTCACATCACTGGCAACGAGTGTTTGGCCTTTGACTACGTCTACACCTAACAAAGTGTTATCTAATCCGAGCAAGTCCATGACATTCGCCACTGTTGAACCAGAACCCATCACAAAATAATCGTCGGGATGATCTTCCATCAGCTCAATAATGTGATCGGCTATGTCGTTCAGCACCAACTCTTCGCTCTCTTTACCGCCCATTTTCACGGCTTGTACGTAAGTCAATTCGTTGGGTACTCGCATTTCACCGTAATGCTTAGCTAACACCTTGCCAGCCCGAAAAGCATTTTCGTCAATGTCGCGTACTTCGGCATCGCGTTCGCTGACTAACTCACCGTTGATCATCATATGCACCACACGCCCCGCCGCTGAAGGCGTAACGGCGTATACCCCTGAATGAATTTTACATCCTGCGGGTACGCCCAACACTGGCACGCGCTGCTCCACCATGGCACAAATATTTCGAGCTGTACCATCACCTCCGGCAAACAGCAATAAGTCGATACCGTGATTAACCAGTGCTTCGGCCGCACATTCCGAGTCAAAAGCTTCAGTTTGACTATTTGCCGGCGTGTAAATCACCTCACAAGCCAAACCAGCAGCTTGGCAGGCAGACTCGCCCATGTCACCGGCAGCCGTCACTATTTGCACTTCACTCGCGCTGGTTACGCATGCGAGCAAAGCGGTAGTCATTTTTTTAGGCGCTAGCTGTTCGGCACCGTTGGCCAACGCTTGCTGACGAACTTCTGCGCCATCACTGCCTTTGAGCGCCAGTGCCCCACCAATACCTGCATATGGGTTAACTAATACGCCAAGGCGAAATGTTTTAGTGGTCATGGTGCAAGCTCCTCTAACATCGCCAAAGTCAGTGCTGGAACATTAAAATGCGTAGCGAGCACCGACATAAAAGTGGCTGCTCGAGGTGGAAAGCCATGTTTCACATACTCTGTGAGTTGGGCAAACACATCGGCCGTAAAAGCATCGCGATCAGGTTCTGCGCCGTTAAGGTTGTCTGTACTGACACGAAAAACCCGCCCGGCAGAATAGGTTAACGCCCACTCGACGGCTTGTGGTTTGATTTCCACTTGCTCAAACTCGCGTTGTTGCTGAGCATCTCGCCCGTCGGGGCAATACCAATAACCATAGTCTTCTAATTGACGTCTTGCCTCCCCCGCAATACACCAATGTGCAATTTCATGCAGTGCACTTGAAAAATAACCGTGGGCAAAAACCACTTGATGATAGTCACACTGCTCATTGGCTGGCAGATAAATGGGCTCATCTGCACCTCGTACCAAACGCGTATTAAACGACACCGCAAAGGTACTGTCGAACAACCTGATCAAGGTATCTACCTGAGGGTCTGATTCATCAATAATGGCGGCAGGCATGGAATACACGAACGAGATTTTCCTAACAACAAAATGAGGCCGCGAGGATAGCAAAATGTCATCATTCAGACCAGTGCCCTTGCATTGCTTTCGAGCATACGCCACTCTATCAGCGCAATTACATCGAGAGGTTACAGTGACGTTATCTGTTGATCACATTATTCAGCACTTACACAAAGTTAACGCCCGCCGCCAATTAGCCGAGCAAGTGGGGATTATTGCGCAAATAAATGCGTTACAGGAATGGCAATGTAAACGCCTACTTACTACCCACGCGGACCTTGCTGCGCAGGACGAGTACAAACTAGCGATGGACTTCTTTGTGGGTGAACTATACGGCCCGAAAGATTTCAGTCAACGCGATGCCGACATTGTGCGTGTGATTCCCAAACTCGCCAAAGTGCTACCAGAAAAAGCCATGCGTGCTTTAGACGACGCACTCGCACTGAACGCCATATCGTTTGAGATGGATATGGCTATGGTGCAGTATATGGGCGACGAACCGCTCACACGAGATAGTTATGCCATCGCCTATCGCAACGTTGGCCAAGCAGACAAACGACAAGCTCAACTTGATATTGTTGCGCGTTTGGGCCAACAACTGGCCGATGTAGTACACATACCCGGCATAGGTATGTTGATTAAAATGGCGCGGCGGCCAGCCAAAATGGCTAAATTGTTAGCCTTGCACGAGTTTTTAGAAACCGGATTCAAGGCGTTTAAAAACTTAGGCGATGTGACCGCTTTTATTGAGCCCGTGATTACACGGGAAGCTGAACTCAACGCCCAATTGCTCGACCCCAAAAGAGCCTTACCACAGGACAATCCACTCCCCTATGTATGAAGATTTAAACTGGTTACACCCTGAGCCTTACATCAGCGAATGGAAAATTGACCACAGCCATATTGATCATTACAACCACGTTAACAACGTGGCGTATATTAGTCGTTTGGAAGCCTTGGCGTGGGAGCATTCAAATCATCTCGGGTTGCACTTTTCAGACTATCAGGCACTTGACCGAGGCATGGTGATCCAGCGACACAACGTGAAATACCACAAGCCTGCATTTGAACACGACACACTTGCTTGTGCTACTTGGATTGCCCACTGTGACCAACGCCTGAACCTCGTTCGTCACTTTCAATTTATTTGCACCAAACATCAGCACACGGTTTTTACGGCAACCACGCACTTTGTCTGCGTGGCATTAAGTACTGGTATGCCAAAACGCATGCCTGAATCATTCAAAAATGCTTATGGCAACGCGTCAATTGATGTGGATGTCGCGCACGTGTAAGGGAGACAGCAACATCATGCGACCTGTAACGTTTTGGCTGAGTGTTTTGTTGCTGTGTTCATTAGGTGTAAACCTTTGGCAATGGCTGAACACAAGACCTGTATCAACGGATATCTTGGCGCCACCCCAACCTCAGCAGTCACAACCTGAACATGAGGCGCTGAGCAATGAATTACCTCAGTCGTCGTTAGCGCACGACGCCTCTGCGACTGCTCAGACACCGCTTGCTTCCCCTTCTCATTCAGGCAAGCTGTTAACTACACTGGTCGAGCAAAATGCATCGAGGTCAACGCTGCGACTCATTCAGTTACTGCATGGGGAAGATTACGACCAACTTGCCATTGAACTCAGTGACGCATTGAAAGACGACCCATTTAACATTGAGCTGCTGATCATAGAAACTGAACTGGTGTTGGCCACTCAACCATTAATTGATGGTTTACTGCATTTAAATCAACTGCTGGATTTGCCATTAACCAAGCGTCAATCAGATTTAGTCACCAAACGACTCAACACACTGCTGTGGAGCAGTGTCACCGAGCTAAAGCAAGCACTCGCCTGGGAAGCGTTAGCGCAAATTATGGAGCCACTGTTTCAATTACATCCTACCGATAAGGGGATCACGTTAACCTTAGCTGAGGCATACGCACGGCAACAAAAGCTAACCTTGATGGAAGATACTCTGGCAGCATTGGCGTCGGACGACCCTGATGCGCAACAAATACGCGCCATTGCCAACCCGATCAATCGCGACACCTCTGCCAATGAGTGGGTCGGCCCAGAATGGCGAAAACGTCAAGACATCGAACGCATTGCATTAGCCCAAATGGGCAACAATTATTTGGTGTCTGTTGCGCTCGGACGCAATGCCGCTAACCTGATACTAGATACTGGCGCCAGCACTACTGCCATTTCCCAACCGCTGTTTCGACAGTTAATGCGCCAACGGCAAGTAGAATTTATTGGCCGCTTTGACGTGTCTACCGCTGGCGGCACGATTAGAGCGCCTTTGGTGAAAGTTGCTACGCTGCAACTGGGTGAGCATACCTTACACGACATCAGTGCATTTGTTTTGCCATTTTCTTTGATGGACGAAGTAGACGGGTTGCTAGGGATGAATGTATTGCAATCTTTCGATTTTAAAATAGACCAACAATCGAGTACATTGTTGATTAGAAAACAATAAAAATCAGGATACATCATGGAAGATCCCAATAAATCTGCCGGTTTCCCTCCGGTTCTCATGCTACTTATCGCATTGGTACAAGGCTTCGCCTTGGTGTTGCTACACGAGTCTATCGAATTTGAATATTGGCCAGCCACGTCTGCTAGCTGGCTCTACGCCCTGTACGCCATCGTACTGATCGGCCCCACTATTTATTTGCTCGCCGTTGACAGTGAAAACAAATGGCGATTAGCCGCATGGGTAACGCCGTTCACATTACTATGTGGCTTGCTTGGCTTTTATGTAGGCTCACAAGTTGTATTGATTTCAAACACCGGCATTAGTGATTTACTGTTTTCTTTAACATTCACCCTTGCCTTACTCACGTTTAAAGGCTTGATGTATATACAGCTATACGTAGAGAAACAAGGCCTTAGCTACCCAGCGCTGTTTAATTACTCGTGGCGAAATATGCTAACTCTGGTGCTGGCGGGCTTTTTTACGCTAGTCACTTGGGGTGTCCTCATGCTGTGGGCGGGCCTGTTCAAAGTCATTAATGTCGACTTTTTCTACGACCTATTCACCGAAAAATGGGTGTTCTATCCCGTACTTGCTATGGCGCTGGCTTTCGGCATTATTCTCATTCGCCGATTGAGTTTTATTATTGATGCCATCAAACGGGTTCAGCAAGCATTGTTAAAATACTTGCTGGTGTTGCTGGTTTTCGTGTCGTTGATTTTTCTCGCCGCATTGCCTTTTACCGGCCTCGCGCCACTATGGGAAGATGGCCCAGGGAGCTACTTGATCTTGTGGATGCAAGCCTGCTTGCTGTTCTCTATCAACAGTGTGTACCAAGGCGAGAGTACAGAACGCCCTTACCACATCGCAATACATAGGTTTATCTACCTCGGCGTTACCATTCTGCCGATTTACAGTGCGCTAGTTTATTATGGTCTGTCATTGCGAATCGACCAATATGGATGGTCGTTGGGACGCGCATGGGGAATGATCGTGTGGGGCTTGCTCGCCCTATTCTCAGTGGGTTATGTAATTGGCATTGTTCGCCAGCGCGATGCTTGGATAAGTACCCTTGGTAGAGTGAATGTGGCTATGGGCATGGTGTTTATGGTGTTACTCGTTGCCGTAAATAGCCCAATGCTAGATTTACGTAAACTCGTCGTGAGTGACCAATTAGCGCGACTTCACTCTGACGAAATTACCGTTGACGAGTTAGACATACTGTATTTTGAGCGCTATCTGGCGAAGCCCGGCTTTGACGCCATTGAACAACTGCGCCTAGACTACGCCGAGACGCACCCGGAGTTCGTTGTAAAGCTAAACCGCACATACCAGCGCGGTGAAGATATTGACAAAGACCAAGACAAATTGATGGTTTTAAAAGGGGTGCAATGTTTGAATAATTGCACGCCACCCGATGCTTTACTCGACCTGATTTATTTAGATTTAACTAAAAATAAATGGGACTTACGCAATACATCGGCCGTCTACCTAATTGAAACCGATGCAGACGAAGACGGACAATCGGAGTTTTTGCTGCTGAAAGAAACCACGTACAGTACTCGCAGTACGTTATATGTGCCAGTAGGTCAGCATTGGGCCGAATTGTCTGTCAGTCAAAGTAGCAACTCCCGAGTTGAAGAAGACAAATCACTTATTGAAAAACTAGGTGATCAACAAGTCCACCTGCAAACGCCACGCTTCAAACAAATTCGCATAGGCGACATGGTTTACAACGTTTCTCTTTACGACAACCTTCCCGACCGCCCTATTAACGTGGAAACAGCGACTCCCAGCGAAGAACCCTCGTTAGCGCCTGAACAGACAACAACTGACGACGCTCAGTAGTTCAAATGTGAAGACGAGTGAATAAAAGCCATTGGCATAATGCCGATGGCTTTTCCCCGAAGATACTGACTGTTATGCTACCGGTAGCATTTATTATCAATGATCTTTTCAATAACAAAGTCAGGTGAAACATGACGTTTATACGCGACGTACAAAACCACAATAATTGGTTGTCTCAGGCACATTCGGTAACAACGAATTTAACTGATTATGGCGTCACGCCGACGGTATTACCTTCTGAGGCCGACGTGGGGCAAGCGATGTTAACCGAGCTACTCAAAACGGCTGAGGAGAAAACCGGCGATATCAATATTGCGCTGCTCGGTGGTCGAGGCGCACAACAATTTCACCGCTTACTGGGCGAACAAGCGCAAGGTACAGCATTAGACGCGGTGTTAGCCAGACTCAATGTTTTTACTCAAGACGCTTTAGCTCCCATGAGTATGGCTAACAGCCTCAGTTTTGTTAGAGATTTTGAACGCATTCTTGGCGACGCATTTTTCCAGAAAATCAAAAGCTTCACACCAATGCAAACCGACGCTGACGATTTGGAAGCCAGCCTGATTCAATACCTTGATAAATTGGCGGCTCTCGGTGGTTTAGATATTTTCTTTATCGGTCATGGTCCTGAAGAAAATGACGCATCTCACCTCGCGTATATCAAGCCATTCTCCGGCGCTCGAATTAATCATATTGCTGGGCTGATCCCAATTTCAGACAGTATTCTTGCTCACCATATTAGTAAATTTAAGGCCGGTGGCAGTGAAATTAGCGAGCAAGATGAGGCCGAATGCAGAGCCGCTAATGTGATATTAACACTCGGCCCTGGTGCCATTTTAGGGGCGAAGAAATTGGTTCAGTCTGTAGTAGATGCTGATACAGCACCAGCCAAAATCAAGACCTACGCCAAAGTACTGAATACGGCGATAAACCTGAATGCAGAAGAAGCAAAACAGCAACTCGACGCCAACCCGGGCTTGTGGTTTCGTCTACACCCCAACAAAGTGTCGTTCGTTCTGCCTAACGTTGTTAACCCCTGATGTATTACTTGGCGGGGTCAATTTTGTTATTAATAGACGTATTGACCCTGAACCACCCCGCAATAGAGTTACGGCTGCGTTGCGCGGGTAACACTTCGTGTGGGAATTCCTCACTCAAAAAAACCACCACAGTGCCAAACATAGGCACGACCTTGGTTCCCTCTCGGTCAGAGTCGCTGTGATATATAACCAATTCGCCACCGTCGTCCAAGCCCCAGTTTGGGTTGAGGTATGTCACTAACGACAAAACGCGGTTGGTTTCACCTTTAAAGGCGTCGTAATGGCGCTTGTAAAAATCACCGGGGCCATAATGGGCAAAGTGGCTTTCAAAAGAAAACAGTCCCAAAAATAAACGGCGATTCAGGTAACTCTGTAATCTTGCGCTCCAAGCCAACCAATCGGCACCCGCCTGCGAGCTACCATCTATCCAACAAATTTCATCGGTACGCACAAAGCCATTCTTGGCAAATTGTGTATTCCGCCCAATTCCGGCGTCAGAATATTCCGCGTCATTCAAACTGTACTGACAATCCAATAAAGATTGAGCTAAGCTTTCAGGCAACGCATTCGGGCGAATGCTGTATCCTTGATTTATCAAATCTTCTGCGATTTGTTCAAACAACGACGTTTCAAACACGTCGCCGCCATCAACAACAGACAAAGAAACTGCTGCAACCAATGTGGTCATACCTATCAGTAAACTAAGGCCAAAATTACAAGTGTGAGTGCTGCCAATAGGTAGGGTGTATTAGACAGCGGCGCGATATTACCCGAAAATTTCTTTTTGACTAGTAAAAATACAACAAGGCCGTGATTTAATTTTTCACCACCGACACTTACCCCATTGCAATGTGTGTTCACTGCTCTACACTGGGGGTTCTACAGACCATAAAATCACTCAGTTACCTCATGATTTATAAACATTTTTCATCTCATTTTTATCGTTACTCTCTACGCGTAGTTGTATTCGGTGTGAGTTGCTTAATCGCTCATATAGCTAACGCTAAAGACACCTATTTGCAATTGTCCCATGAAGACTACGCTACCCCCGCTATTTTGACCGTACCCGAGCACGCCAACCAAACAGCTTCGTATCCTGCTGTACTCATGCTGCACGGCACTGCTTCACACAAAGATGAAGTAGGCGATCTCTACAAGCGTCTGGCAAATCAACTCGCGCAACGAGGCATTGCGTCTTTGCGTATTGATTTTGCAGGAACCGGCGACAGTCCAGTCGATTATCTTCAGTACACACTGAAAAGTGCGGTAAGGGATGCGCAAGTAGGGCTAGATTACTTGCGTAAAAATAAACAAGTTAATCCAAATCAAATCGGCGTGATTGGCTTTAGTCAAGGAGGCTTGATCGCACAGATGCTGATCAACCAAAACAATACAGTCCCGGCTTTAGCACTATGGTCATCGGTTGTGGGAGACGGCACAACGGCTATTCAGTCGTTGTTTGATAGTCATTACGTTGAGGCACAAGAAAAAGGCTTTGTTACCCTAACCTTTCCATGGCGTTCACCGTTAAAGCTGAGCCTAGATTGGTTTGAACAACTCAAAGCCCAACGTTCATTGTCGAAGTTGAAACAATATCGTGGACAGGTACTAGCTATTGCAGGCAGTGCAGACAAACAAGTACCGTCAACGACGACCAATGTACTTCGCGAGATGCCCTTTGGTTCGTTTGACAAAATCACCATCAAAAACGCCAGCCACATCTTTAATGTACTAGAGACCGATCAGTCCAAAGCTGAACAAGCAATTGAATACACCACTGATTGGTTTTATCGGGTGTTATTGCGTGATCACTAATCGCAAGACGATTTGAAAAAAATTTCTCTCACTAAAGAACAAGTTGAGGTAAACAGGAAAAATTATGGCCATCACAGTCGTCATTTCAAACAATAAAATGACGACTGCGCGGTGAATGTCTATTCAGCTTTCGGTGTTAACGGGAAGGTATCGAAAAGCACACCTTCATGGCCGGTAAGCATAAAATTGCGAATATTAGCGTGGTCGTCGCCGTTTGGATGTTGTAATACATCCTCACGGTAGTAGCGACCAAACAGCGCCAAGGTATGCGCCTGTGACAAATTGAGATAACGCCCAAGAGCGAGCAACTTACACGAGCCGTTATTCTGGCCTGCATCGTTACTCACTTCACCATTAGTAAATGCACTCGGCGTGAAGATAAAGGTGTTATCAACTAGCGCAATGACCTCGCTAAATTCAACCTCTTCAGGCGCTTCATTCAATTGTTTTGTTAACTGCTCTACACTAATCATCGCCATCTATTACAGCCCTGCCACTAATCGAGTACCTTGATCAATAGCTCGCTTGGCGTCTAGTTCAGCCGCTTCATCAGCACCGCCAATAAGGTGATGAGGTTTTTTCAAACCGTCTACCAGCTCCCGCATAGGCTCTTGGCCTGCGCACACAATTACATTATCAACGGGCAATACTTGTACCTGCTCGTTTACTCGAATATGCAAACCTGCATCATCAACTTTTAAATATTCCACACCATTGAGCATTTTCACGCCTTTCATGGCTAATCCCGCTTTGTGCGCCCAGCCTGTAGTTTTACCCAAGCCTGCCCCCACTTTGGTGGTTTTGCGTTGAAGTAAGAATATTTCACGGCTCGACGGCTCTGGCTGAGGACGCATGCCCTCTACCCCACCGCGTGCGTCAAAGGTCATATCAATGCCCCATTCGCGCATAAAGGTTGGAATGTCTTGGCTCGGTGTAGATTTACCATGAGACAAATACTCTGCGGTATCAAAACCAATGCCACCCGCACCGATAATCGCTACCCGTTGACCCACTTCGACTTTGTGTTTGAGTACATCGATATAAGTCAGCACTTTTTCGTGCTCAATACCCTCGATTGCGGGTGTACGAGGTTTTATGCCCGTCGCCAAGATCACTTCGTCGAAGTCAGACTCATTTAACGTTTGCGCGTCAACACGGGTATTTAACTTCACGTCTATGGGGTACAAGGTCAATTGCTTGGCAAAGTAACGCAACGTCTCGTAAAACTCCTCTTTACCAGGGATTTGCTTAGCAATATTAAATTGCCCACCAATTTCACTCGCCACATCGATCAAGGTCACTTTATGTCCGCGCTGTGCTGCAGTGACAGCGGCAGCTAAACCTGCGGGGCCTGCACCCACTATACCTATGTGTTTCGGGTGTTCTGTTGGCTGTATAACCAAAGATAATTCGTGACACGCCCTTGGGTTGACCAAACAACTGGTCAATTTCCCGTTAAAAATATGGTCCAAACACGCTTGGTTACAACCAATACATGTATTGATTTCGTCAGCGCGGTTTTGTTGGGCTTTACGCACAAATTCAGGGTCAGCCAAGAAAGGGCGTGCCATCGACACCATGTCTGCGTCACCACGAGCCAGCACTTCTTCTGCAACCTCGGGAGTATTAATACGGTTAGACGTGATTACTGGAATCGAGAGCTCGGCGCGAAAACGCGCTGTTACCCATGTAAATGCTGCACGAGGCACCTTAGTGGCGATCGTGGGAATACGGGCTTCATGCCATCCAATACCGGTATTGATAATGGTTGCACCGGCTTTTTCAATCTCTTTGCCTAATTGAATCACTTCGTCTGCGGTAGAACCGCCCTCGACTAAATCGAGCATAGACAAGCGATAAATAATGATGAAATGCTCACCCACGGCTTCACGCACACGACGTACCACTTCAATCGGCAAGCGAATACGGTTTGCATAGTCACCTCCCCACTCATCACTTCGGTGGTTAGTGCGCTTCGCGATAAACTGGTTTAAAAAATACCCTTCAGAACCCATGATTTCCACACCGTCGTATCCCGCTCTTTGGGCTTGACGTGCGGTAAACACAAAATCATCGATTTGTTTATCAATTTCTTCACTGGTTAATTCGCGCGGTGTAAACGGGTTAATTGGCGCTTGTACGGCTGAAGGCGCGACCAAATTTTTGTTGTAGGCGTAACGGCCGGTATGCAGTATTTGCATACAAATTTTACCGTCTTGCATGTGCACTGCGTCGGTGACTACTTTGTGTGCGGCAACCGCTTCGTCTGAATCAAGTCGACGTGTGTGAGAGTGGGTAGAACCCTCGTCGTTAGGGCCAATACCACCTGTAACAATAAGGCCAACGCCCCCTTTGGCGCGTTCAGCATAAAAGGCAGCCATATGCTTGTGGCCTTGTGGCATCTCTTCTAGGCCTGTATGCATTGAGCCCATTAACACACGGTTTTTTAATTGGGTGAAGCCCAAATCTAACGGTCGAAATAGATGTGGGTACACAGGATTATCAGTTACGGTCATCGTTTTAATCCAAACTTATTTTGTTTTATCACCAGGCAACTTTGCTACCACGCTGCCTGCAGGGGTTAATGATTGATATTCAGGCGCTTGTTTTAATTGTTGCGCCTTCATGGCCTGTTGAATATCAGTAAGGTGCAACATGCCGCTTTGCCACGTTGCCATATAATTTAAGCTTTCCGCTACGCTGTGGTCACGGGCGTAATCGATCATGTGTTTGCAACCTGACACAGCAAGGGGTGAGTGCTGTGCAATTTGTTTGGCAATTTTCATCACGGCTTTCATCATAGTGTCGTGATCAGCATAGACCTGATTGACGAATCCGCACGCTTGCGCTTCCTGTGCCGATAAATGTCGGCCGGTATAGGCCAATTCTTTGACTAAACCTATCGGCATAAGATGGGGTAAGCGCTGCAAAGTGCCAACATCGGCTGTCATACCAAGCGGGGTTTCTTTAATCGTAAAAAAGGCGTCTTCAGTGCTATACCGGCAATCACACGCACACACTAAATCTAATGCACCGCCAATCGCGCCACCTTGAATCGCGGCTAACACCGGCATTCTGGCTTGTTCTAAAGCCGTAAAACTGTCTTGCAACTCCAACACTAACCGTCGAAGTTGCTCACCACTGCGGGCGGGTTCACCTTCAAACAGACTCGCCATCCCCTGAAAAACGGCCAAATCCATCCCCGCGCTGAAGTGTTTTCCTGTTGACGACAACACAACAACTCGCACGTCTCCCCGAGCATCTAAATCGCGAATAGCTTGAGGAAGCTCCTGCCAGAAAGCGCGATTCATCGTGTTGTGCGCGTCGGCACGGTTAAGTTGAATATGACCAATATGCTGGTCAACTAAAACTGATAAGGTTTGAAATTCGCTGATGTTTTCCATGGCAATTAACATTTTTGCAAACTAGACAGCGTCAAGATAAAGCGGTAAGTTGACACTGTCAAGATAAACATTAAGCTGCATAACGTCACTAATGTGTCACTATCACTTTCTTCTATGTGGGAAGAGTAACCCTAACTAACAACTAGCCGTATTTATGTCTGAATCTGCAAAAACTTATCATCATGGCGATTTGTATGTCGCGCTAGTCAATGCGGCAACGGCGCGACTGGAAGCTCATGGTATTGAAGGGTTATCGCTGCGCAAGCTGGCAGAAGATGTAGGCGTGTCGCGCACGGCGCCTTATCACCACTTTAAAGACAAACACGCCTTACTCAGTGCAATAGCGGCCCAAGGCTATGCAGAATGGCAAAAAATTACCCAAGGTATTTTTGAAGCTCCGGAAGTACCGGCCAAACAACGCATGCGACAGTTTATTTTTGAATACGTGTCTTACGCATCAGCCCATCCACAAATGTACGATTTGATGTTTGGCCGCACGTTGTGGAAATCTGGTAATGCGTCGAAAGATTTGAAAGACGTGGCCTACCCCTGTTTTCAATACCAAGTTGCCATGACCAAGGAATGGCAACGACTTGGTATATTGCCACAAGATCAAGACACCTTGCGGTTATCACAAGTGACATGGGCCACGCTACATGGCTTAGCGCGGTTACTGATTGACGGCATCTACGCAGACGCCAGCCATTTAGAAGAAATGTGTGAAACCGCAGCTGGGCTATTTATGCAGCAAGCCAGCCAAGACTAGCTAGCCTTTCTGATAGGTGGATTTTATCCAATCCGCTGCGCGCTCTGCAATCATGACAGTGGGGGCATTGGTATTGCCGCCAACTAAACTCGGCATGACAGAAGCATCTACAACGCGCAAATTGGCCACTCCCCTGACTTTTAATTGCGGGTCTACCACTGCCATTTCATCATCGCTGCCCCCCATTTTACATGTGCCCACGGGGTGATAAATGGTCTCACCTCGGTCTTGAATAAAGGTCACTATGTCCTCGTCTGATTCGAGGCTATGCTCTCCAACCGATAAATGAGCGTCGAAAGGCTCAAAACTTGGTGCTTGTAAAATGGCATTAGCTAATCTAACGCCGTCTATCATCACCTGTTTATCATTGTCGTGCGTTAAGTACTTGGGGTCGATTAATGGCGAATCTGCGGGATGGCTGCTTTGCAGTCGAATCTCACCCCGTGACTCTGGATACAGCGCACACACGTGTAAACCATAGCCATGACCAAACACAAATTTACGCCCGTGATCTTGCAAAATAGCCGGTAGAAAATGAAATTGTAAATCGGGACCAAAAGTGGCGAGCGAGGAACGGGCAAACCCACCACCTTCCGCCACATTTGACGAAAAAATCCCGTTGCGATGCATCAGGTAATCCCAACCAGCTTTTACGTAACGAGGTAACGCAGACAAGGCAACGGCGTAGCCTTCTTTTGCTTTGCAACGATATTGCACAATGGCATCGAGATGATCTTGCAGATTCTGGCCCACACCGGGCAAATCCACCTGCACAAAGATGCCCAAATCTTCTAAGTGCTCACGCGGGCCGATTCCCGACAACATCAAAAGCTGTGGAGAATTTACTGCACCGCCGCAGAGTAACACTTCGCACTTCGCCATGGCCCGATGTAACTTGCCTTTTTGACGGTATTGCACGCCCGTGGCAACACCGTTTTTAATGAGTACTTTTTCAGCCGCAGCCTGAGTGATAATAGTGAGGTTATGCCGATGTTTTGCTTGGCTTAAATACCCTTTTGCAGTGGAACAACGCTGACCGTTAATTTGCGTAACGTGATACAAACCTAGTCCATCGCGTTCATCGCGATTAAAGTCTTCTCGTTGGGGCAAATTAACGTGCTCTGCCGCATTCACAAACGCCCGTGAATAGGCGCTGGAATGGCGCAAAGCATCGACATTTAATGGTCCACCCGTACCATGGAATTCATCACTGCCCGCAAAGTAGTTTTCGGCTTTTTTAAAATAAGGCAGCACCTCGTCAAACGTCCAACCGGCGGCGCCTTGCTCAGCCCAATGATTGTAATCGTCGATGTGCCCGCGAATATAACACATGGCATTCACCGAGCTGGAGCCACCTAAGGTTTTACCTCTAGGCCAAAACATTTCTCGACCATCTAGCTGAGTTTGAGGAGCCGTATAATAGCCCCAATCAAGATGCTGAATTCGACTGATTAGCGACAACCCAAACGGAATATGGATCAGTGGGTTTTTATCTGGATTGCCCGCTTCTAACAAACACACTGTTACCGCGGGATTTTCAGTTAACCGCGTAGCCAATACCGCTCCGGCGGAGCCTCCGCCTACAACGATATAGTCGAACTGTTCTGCACTCATGATTAGGTCTTCCCTAAGACGGCTTTTTACTCAATCAGCATACACAATGACATTCATCAGATAAACGGATTATGTTAAAGTACCACTGATTAGTTGCGCGATTTTATACCTTTGCTCACGCAACTAGGCGTAGCAAAAGTGATTAAACAGGGAAAGAACTGTCTGATGCCATCGTTGAGTTTGAAGGAAACACTACACTTCTGGACAGCATATGCCTTGGTAAAACTCAACAAGCTTCGGTTTGATGCGTTTAGTGAAGAAGAACTGAGTACACTGGTGAGCGAACTGTTTCCGGTGACGATCCCTATTGATATTCCAATAGGCAATGCTCAGCTTCGGTGTATTCGAGGCAAGGTTGAAATGCCCCCAAATACCACTCGCGTACATCTACGCATACTGAGCGAGATAGAAATCAGGATCATGGGGAATTTAATTTATCGCGCCCATGTTTCATCGACCCTCAGCGCCTTACCTTGCTACGACTCCGATTTACATACGGTAAGAGCTATCGACATCCAACTCAACGCCCTCACCTTCGTAAATGACGATTACGCGCTGTTAAATGACACCCGCTTTCTCATCGACAAAATTGCACCTGTAAGCAATATTGCGAACATATTGACGCAACCACTCAAAGTCGCATTGGATGTGATAACGCCAGGCACTCGTAGTCAGGTACTCGACTACTTGCGGTTATTTTTGCAAGGCAACAAACAAAAAGTACTCGATTACCATAAGCCACAAATTCAACAGCAACTTATGGCTCAACTCGATAGCATGCCGACCACATTTTCTCTGCGTGATCACATATGGCGTGAACGATTATTCAAAGCCTTGGGCAAACGCGTTACCGTGCACAACAACCAGCTTAAGTTTTGGTTTGCAGAACAGGAGCCTCACCCTTAGAGCACTAACGCAGAGTGTTAATTTAGTGGTCGGACACAATTGAAACTGGCATCTCTTCTTCATGTTCGCCTAAATCGTCAATTTTAAGACGAGGGTTGTCGACAGATGCTTCTAATAAATCAAACGCATCGGCCACATAGTCGGCTAAAGGCTGTAAGCTCTTGATGTCTTTGTTGCAACACACCATGCCAATATTGGCCACATTGGCGTACGTCAATAAGGTAATATTCACCCCGCCGCCCGGCGTCATTGTAGATATAGGGTAACAGGCCAGTAACTTACTATCTTTCAGGTAACGTTCATCCCGTGGGCCAGGAATATTCGACACCAAAATATTACCGATAGGTTTTATCCAATTAGACAAATGCAACCACTCGAAGACCAAAGACAACGCTTGGATCGCAATGGTATAGCCTGTAAACGCACCCGGCATAGCTTTTTGCGCAGCGTGTTTCACTATGCGGTGATGGTAGATAATTTGGCGCAAACGCAAATACGGATCTTGCTCGCCGTGGGCTAATTGCACCGGCACAATGGCAATTTTATTACCGGTGGTTTTTTCTCCCGGTTTACGCAAGTTAATAGGCATATTCGTCAGTAACGCTTTATTAAATATATGCCCATGCTCTTGTAGGAGTTTGTGTACGCCAATATCGAACGCACACAACAAAATTTCGTTGGCTGATGCCCGAGTTCGCCTCGCCAACGCCTTAACTCGATTAAAGTCCAGCTCCATGGTTGCTACGGCTCGCCCGCCCCTCACTTGCCCCGTGAGCAAAGTTTTAGTGCCGCTAAAAGGAATGGGCATGTAGTGCACATTAATGCGTACCAGCTTCATCAACAGCCGTAACATAATCACCAAAAAATCGCGTGTGGTGGCCAGCCCAGCTAAAAAATTATACCAGTAACGGCGTGTTCGTTTGGGGTGAGAGCGCGGCTTGTGCAGTAATTTTCGCATCCCCCAAACTGGGACGATAGGTTTGTCGGATGGTGTTGACGCATAACCCGCTTGAAACCAACGAACCAAGGTGGCGCCATCGCCATACAGGTGATGCACACGAGCGTAAATTGCGTATTCACGTTGATTAGGCGAGAAAATAAAATGATATTGCCACAACGGCTTATCGGTATCTAAACGCGACTCGTGTAACGTGGCCGCAAAGTCATCCAGTGCCACACGGTCGGTCACATCGTCGACCACATGAATTTGCACGTGGTAATCCATGTTCAACGACTTCACCGGTTGCAGCCCGACCGGATAGCCCAGAATGGCTTTTACACGACAATTAAACGGCGGGCAGGTTTTGGCGTAATTGCGAAATTCGCTGAATAGCGCAGTTAAATAAGGTTCAGCCTCTACATTTTCAGGCAGGAGCAAACGTTGTAAACAACCCACGTGTTTCGGATTATCGTCTGACTCCACAATCCAGAAGGACTTGTCTAAAAACGATAGAGATTTCGCCATGGGGTTATTCCTTTAATCGCGTGTCGAGTTGATGACTGAGGTTCGCCAAGTCATGCTGCTGAATGGCTTTTTTTAACTGTGCTACTTTGTCGCCGCTGTCTACAAAGCGCGGTAACAACAAGGTGAGTACTTGCGAAACCGCATGGTATTTCACACTTTCTTCATCTCGCCCATTCGCGCCCAATGTAAACTTTACACTCTCGATGGGTTGGCAGTGTTGAATCAACACCATCATTAGCATTTCAGCTAATAACTCGTTTTCGTCTTTACTGGCTTTCAGTAAACCCGCTTGCGCCCCTCGATTGAGCAAAGTCGATATGGCCGAGGTTAATTGGCTTATCACCCATTGATGATGTTTGGCCGCTTTGGGATACTTTTCTGCCAAATCTGCCGCGTTGCGATAGGCAAAACGAAACAGCAATAAACGCTCTAAGATAATATAGAAGAAATAAATGAACTCTTCATCGTCCAATGCATTGAGCGATGAAGGCGCAACGATAGGCAAAATATTGTGCTTGTGCATGGCTAAGAGCGCATCGACAATGCTTTCTTTACCCTTAAAGTGGTAGTACAAATTACCAGGGCTGATATCCATCTCCATTGCAATATCAACACTGGTTATTGCCGCCTCGCCATGCTCATTGAACAGGGTGAGCGCGGTAAGCAAAATGCGTTCTGCCGTTTTACTGGCCAAGTGAAATCCTTAATTAAAAATAAAATAAATCTGACCGATCCCCGCCAGCATGCCCAATACCGCACCGGTAACAATGAGCTTCCACTCATCAGCCTGATAGGCTGGCCGCAGCACACCTTCAAACTCTTCGGGCGACAGAGCTTTTAAACGCGTACTTAAACTCTCTCCCACGTGTAAAGCTTCGTTGGCATAGTCAAAAGCATAGAGTAAATATTTGTCGCTATTATCAAATAGCTGTGCCACCGCCATTTGCTTCATTTTGAAATAGTTTTGCGAGCCGATCCCCAAAGAAAAATAGGGTTGTGCCACCGCTACATAACGCTCGATGGCATCATTCACATGTAACTCAATGAGCTCCAGCAATTGCGCAGAACCTGAACCATGCAAAATCATGTGCGTAATGTTTTTCGAGTTAATCAGCTTCTTTTCTACTATGTCGGCATAAACTTCTGACACTTCGTTTTGTCGTTTGAGAAACATTCCTTGAAATGTAATTGGCCCGAAGCGGATGGGATGTTTGGGTTCAAATATAATTTTTATCGCGATCCAATTGGTTAAATACCCCACCAACAAACCGCCTAAAGGCAAAATCCACCACGATTGGCTGACACTCCAAAACCACATTGTCGGCAATCCAAACAGAAAGCCAAAATAAAATCCTGAACGAATGATAAACGGGAATTCTTTCTCACCAGCTGTGAGGAAAATTTCATTGATTAACTCGGGAGAGTTAACGAGTTGCTCAACCACCAGCTCTTTAATATCGAGAATTTCGTTAATGTTGTATTGGAAATCGTCTACCAGCTTACTGACGACACGGGGAATGTCTTTTTCGATGCGTTTATAAACCAGCTGCTTACCCGGCCGAGGCAAGGCCGCCCATAATTCAGGAGCAGAATCAGCCATAACGTCATTCACAATTTTCTGTAACACTTGCTTGAGTCGACGCTCAATGGCACGCGTTAGTTCATCAGGGTCTAGCTGGCTCGCCAGTTCTTCCACGCTCAAGAGCTTGCCAAGTACTAGCTCAACTTCAATTTCAGCCATTTCCCGACGTTTAGCAGGAATGAGCCCCTGCCACCCGAAAATGGGCTTAACCCCAACAAAGTCCAGTGGGTAAAACATCATTTTTACTGCGAGGTAATTTGTCAGCCAGCCAACAATGGCGCTAATCAGTGGGATCAGCAATAACGTTAGCGTCTGTACATTCCATTCCATGTGCGACAAATGCGCCTTGTGATTGTTGTTTGTGTCAGGCTACTGATTGGCCGGACTTTGGTCAATGGTTATTCGATTAAACCTGATGTTAGTGTGACCTAACACAAAAGCAAAAATTGGGTAGTCGTTTCTAATTAGCTTGCATACACTTAACTACAGTAGGCTGTTTTTGCATTGCCAACAAAGTGCTTGAGTGGTCAGTTTGGTTTTTCTGTACGAGCTTTCAGGAGAGTTATGTTTAACCGTCAACGCTATGAACTTGAACAAGCCATAGAGCACGCTTCAAGTTACCAAGAATATCGTGAAGCCTGCTTGGCCCACGATGCAATTTCTGGTGCGGACGAATGGAAGCAAAAAGATCCCTGCCGAGATTACGATTACCGCTTAATTCGAAAACGCTCACAGCGTATTCAGCTCGCTTTAGGGCAACAAAACCCAACGGGCTTAATGTCGATTCTGCATGAAGGTTTACACGGCAACCTTGGGAATATTGCCTCCCCTGACTTGCTAGGCCACTGTAAAATTGGCACCAAATCCCTAATCGAACAGTTCATTCAACAAGTAGTAGACGCCCTCGCCTTTATTTATCACGCCAACGAAGATGAAGTAGATTTTTACGATAAACTCCACTTTTTTGAAGAAACCGCGCACGCATTTGGTCGCAGTTGTTTAATGCTATCAGGCGGCGCCGGGTTGGGATTCTTCCATTGTGGCGTAGTAAAAGCGCTGAACGAAAAGCAATTATTGCCAACGGTTATTTCAGGAGCCAGTGCGGGCTCTATTATTGCTGCTATGCTTGGCACCCGCACTCACGAGGAGTTGCTCGAATCACTGAAAGCCGAGTTTATCTTCGACAAATTCAAAATGTGGCGTTCGCTCAGCCCGCGATTGAACAGCAAAAGTTTGTTTGACGCCAGCGCGCTAGAAAATGCATTAATTGAATTGTTCGACGTAATGACATTTGAAGAAGCGTTCGAGAAAACCGGCCGTCATATCACAGTTACTGTATCGCCGGCTGATTTACATCAGTATTCTCGATTGCTCAATGCGAAAACTTCGCCCAATGCCATTATTACTCAAGCAGTCAGGGCTTCTTGCGCAGTGCCGATTGTGTTTTCTCCGGTTCAGTTAAAAGCGAAGAATGCTGAGGGCAATATAGTACCTTATATTCCCAACCGCCGTTTCGCCGATGGCTCCATTATGGCTGACCTTCCCTTTGACCGCTTGGCCCGACTTTATGGCGTAAACCACAGCATTGTGAGCCAAACAAACCCGTTGGCCATACCGTTTCTGGCCACCAGCAAAAACCAAGCGTCGAATTTCACCTCTATCACTTGGCGTCACCTGGGCCAGCTAGCCAAAAGTAACAGTATTTATGCATTTGATTTACTTGAACAGATGGTTGGTCATCGCGGAGTCAAGCTGGCGTTGCACAAGGTACGATCGATCATAGACCAACAATACGTTGGCAATATCAACATTATTCCCTCTCACCAATTAAAAAGCCTCACCATGATATTGGCTAATCCGACACTGGATAATATTCAGTCGTTGATCGAAAGTGGCGAACGCGCCACTTGGCAACAACTCGATATTATTGAAAGAAATACAAAAATCAGTGAAACTTTGCGTTATTATTTAGCACTATTGAAGAAACGTGAAGCAACTGAATTAGGACATAGCTAGGGCTTTTGCCCTTTTTGCCTACATGCATTAATAGACGTTCGGTAATGTGAGCACAGGATTTTGCTCACCGACAGACTTACGAGACATCCAAAACGGTGAAAAGTAAAATCGCAAACCCTGACAACAACTATACGCAGGGTGTAAAACAACTGATAGAAATGGTGTATCCCGCCGACTTCTCTGCGCCTTCTTTATTTAAAGACGCGCGAACCTATTTTCGCGAAAGTCCCAGCCAACAGAAAAAACTAAAAAACAGTCAAGACACAGTAAAAGCGGCGGAAAGCGCCAAACAAATGCCCGCCAACTACGACGAATTAAGACGACACGAAAAACAGCTGCGGCAGCGAATTGAAAGCGACCGTCTCAATCGTTTAGAGTACGCCATTAGCGTTGCTAAACGCTTAATCGCACTATGTGAAGGCGATACTTATCAGGAAACCCAGCAATTAAGCTCCAAG
This sequence comes from Alteromonas sp. ABE4_545, assembly GCF_056161325.1. Lineage (NCBI taxonomy): Bacteria > Pseudomonadati > Pseudomonadota > Gammaproteobacteria > Alteromonadales > Alteromonadaceae > Alteromonas > Alteromonas sp. ABE4_545. The sequence continues at coordinate 58,352 of NZ_JBSWYY010000012.1, read as the reverse complement.
TTTTTAGGCACTATGCTGTTGATCACCCGAGGAAATGTGATCAATTTTGCGCGCTATCATCAGCGCTTAAAACCCCTTTATAAAGCCGTTTTGTGCCTCAGGCTTATCGACAAAGCCATTGAAACACAATCTATTAGCGACCCGCTGCTTATTGAGTACAGTGACATAATCTCGCGCTTTCAGGGCAATCGATACTGGCGAGAACGGTGGGAAAACGAAATTGCTATCCCACTTATTATCACCTGTATTATGCAAGATATTGGTATGCAGCACCCAAAAGCGTTGCGAATTTTGCACGGCGAAGATGGCTCAGATGATGAGTTTCGTTTGCTGCCCAACGAAGAGCGCATGACACTGCTCAGGCTCAATTATCATCATACTATTGATTACCTTAAAAATGGCCTAGGTATGCGTGCCTATATTGGTAATGACAAGGGTGAGCGCGATGACTTTATGCTCACTCAAAAGCACGTTATGCATTTTGTGTTGGAAATTACCCGTGAAGCGTTCACTGGTAAGGGCTATTTGGGGGAGCTGATCAAAATCCCACAAATTTATACCTCCATTATTTTTTCGACAAAATCAGACTACTCTCGTCAGGCTTTGCCAAAAGGCTATTTGCTGATCGAACAATTAGCGAAAAAGGGCCAACTCAACCCTAAGCTCGCAGACGGGTTTATTTCAATCGTAGGGTACTTTCCTCAGGGCTTTGGCATTACTTTTATTCCCACTAATGAAAAAGGCCACGAACGGGATCAATACGAATTTGCCATTGTTTCACACCTAAACCCCAAACACCCTGCCGAACCTACCTGTCGTGTAGCGTCGCGCAACTTAACGTTTATTACGTCGGGGAATGACCAAGTGGTTACGCGGGCAACAAACCTGTTTTTCCCCGCCAATAAGAAAAAATTGATGCGAATGGGTAAAGAAAGGTTGATCGAAATCATGAGTCAGTTGTATAACAACTTTACGCCCAATGACTTGGAAGAACTGATCCCTAGTTTTTGGGAGCCGAGCGATTATTTTTCAGTGAAGAAAAACCAAAACTTATGGAATCGAGGATAAAAGGACGTATCGTTGAGCGATCAATAAAATATACCGTCTATCTGTTTGTTATTTTGCTTGCCGTACTCGGTGGGTTTGTACTCTCAGAAGGGGTGTTTGTTGGGGTGATTGCGGACCAATCGCAACTGTCTCGCTACCCATGGGGTAGCGAAAACGGATGGATTTATCGCTCACCCAACCATTATATGGCATTAAACGTCACCTTAGGGGTTGCGCTTTTATTGCCTCTCTTTGCACTTTTAGCTAAGCGAATTCGGCCTACTAAAGCAGACATACAGAAAGCGGGCGACTAACTCGCGTAGTTATTCGCTTTTCGCTTCATCACCGGCCGTTGATGACCCTGCCGTCGACGTGGACTTTGCAGCTGACGTTCGCTTTCTGGGCGTTGTGGTAGTCTTTTTCGCCGTGGTTGTTGTTTTACGACGGGTTGTCGTTTTTTTAGCTGGCGCTTCCTGCTTTTTCGCTTTTTTTGCGGCTAGCAGAGCCACTTGCTCAATTAATAAATCAATTTTTGTCGACAACACTGCCAACTGTTGCTCTCGTGCTTGTGCTTTAGTGTTGAAAGACGGCAACCAATCAAAAAACGCTGTCATCCCTTTTGTCGGGCTAAATGCCAAAGACTGTTTAATTTGTGCATCAACCGCTTCACCACGTGCAGCTAGGTCATCTATCGTCTCACTTGAGCGCGACTTCAATGTATCGAGCTGAGCCTTCACAAATTCTGTTTGTGACGCCACAAAACCGAGACCTGCGTCAAACAAGGCAGTAACGGGTGAAGCCGACTTACTAGTCGAATTTTTCGCTGTCATCTCACACTCCTCCTGACGGCTTGAATAAAACTACGCAGGCATTACGCCTGCGTTATGTTCATTTACTTTTGTGCAGCAGCAAGTTTGGCAACCGCTTCAGTTAACGCATCAACCTTGGCTGACAACTCTTCAATTTTTTGATCGGCAGGGTCTGCATCTAAGCCCAACTTGCGGCGCACGTCGGCAACGCGAGTTTCAACTTCTGAAGTGGCTTCTTTTACCTTGGTTTTCGCATCCCCCTCAATGCTCTCGCCTTTAGTAACCAAATCTTCAAACATCTTTGATGCATCAGCACTCAATTTTTCGTAGCGGCCTTGTGCTTCATCCACACTTTTGCCATAGGCCCCCAATCCCGCCAACCAAATTTTGCGTGCAAACTCTTCGGCTTCGTTAATTTTTGCTTTGATATCGTCTGTAGCTGACATAATGAATCTCCTCTGTGACTAATATCATGCTATGCAAAAGAATTAGAAAGCGCATACTAAAAACGAAAAAAGCACGCTTAATTTGCGTGCTTTTGAATAATTCGATGAAGGGATGAATTAGTCGACAATGTCCGTAGGCATAGACTCTCTTACTTGCAACCACACTTTGCCAGATTCAACACCATATTGACGGATAATATCTGCGACCGCGTCGTATTGACCTTCTTTGGCGGCATTTAATAAATTCTCGTAATATTCGTCTGCCACGCGACGCGAGGATTCATGAGAAAAGAAGAACCCTCCGATACGAGAATACAAATCGCGAAACCCGTTCATCATGAGTACAAACACTTTGTTACCTGAGGCAAGGGCTAGGTCGTGATTCAAACGATAATCAAACTCGGCATAAGCTTTGCCGTCTTGTTCAATATCTTTGTAACGGCTGATCACTGCAATCGCTTCTTCGGCGTTGTGACGAATAGCACCACGGATGAACACCGCACTCAAATTGGTTCGCGCCGCTAACAAGTTGTCGACCAACTCAGGAATGCCTTCTTGGTCTAGTCGAGCCAATGTAGACAGGATATTCAACCCACAGGTTTCCCAGAAGTTGTTCACTTTTGTGGGCTTGCCGTGTTGGATTGTTAGCCAACCATCGCGAGCAAGACGCTGTAATACTTCACGTAATGTCGTACGAGTCACGCCGATTAACTCTGACAATTCTCGTTCAGCCGGTAAAATGGTGCCAGGAGGGAAACGCCCACTCCAAATTGACTCCACAATATATTCTTCGGCAAACCCTGCTGGGCTCTGCGCCTTGTAAATCATAACTCACTCGCATGCAGGTTATTGTTATTTTCAAACTGATTGTACCAGACGATTTTTCATTAACAAATTAAATAATCCGACAATTAGCTATTATTCCCCGTATTTATTTCGCAAATAGCATTATTATCATAGAAATGACATACACAACCGATAAACAGGGGTCTACACTATTAGCGTTGTTGTGACATGCCCGTTTAACCATGCAACTTTTTTAGCATCAAATTGTTAATAACGTCAGACCCTAAATCGTCGACACACAGGCCAATTAACGGAGTCATTTGATGCTCATTTTGTAGTCGCAGCTTTTGGCTACGCGGCTGTCCTTTGGCAATACCAACACACAGGTAATGCGGTTTGGACAACAAAAACTCAAGTTTTAACGAAAAATTATGCGTTTTGCATGCCTAATCGTTTAAAACTTAAACTAAGCAGGCTTCCGCATTTTTAAAATTTGAGTTAGTCTGGGCCAGATAAAGTCCGCCAACTGGACATTCAGGTAGTAAAGCGACCCAAATTAAGCTGATGATTTTCAGCCATTTGTGGTAAATACAATAAACACAAATGCGATTAACGCCGACGATGTAAAAGGATAGTTATCCATGCAAACTTCTATGCCAATGGCAGTGTACAAAAACTTTTTAGGCCACGCCCCAGAGTGGTACAAGCAAACGATTCTTGCTTTCCTTGTCTTGAACCCATTGCTGTTCCATTTCGTTAATCCGTACATAGCGGGATGGGTTTTGGTCATCGAGTTTATTTTCACACTCGCAATGGCATTGAAATGCTACCCGCTTCAACCCGGTGGGCTATTACTAATCGAAGCCATGTTTATCGGCATGACGTCGCCTGACCACATGCTGCATGAAATTGAAGTGAACCTAGACGTTCTCTTGTTATTGGTGTTCATGGTAGCGGGTATCTACTTTATGAAAGACCTGCTGCTGTTCTTGTTCACCAAGCTCGTTATTCGGGTGCGGAACAAAATGGTGTTGTCGCTGGCTTTCATCATTGCTTCGGCGTTCTTGTCTGCATTCCTCGACGCATTAACGGTAGTTGCCGTAATTATTGCGGTGGGGCTTGGTTTTTATACCATTTACCACAAAGTCGCGTCGGGTAAAGAATTTCACAGCGATCACGACCACACCTCAGATGACCACGTGCCGGGTCGTGACGACTTAGAAGACTTTCGTGCCTTTCTGCGCAACTTAATGATGCACTCTGCGGTAGGTACCGCGCTCGGTGGCGTAATGACCATGGTTGGCGAACCACAGAACCTAATTATTGCCGATAAAGCTGACTGGAACTTTATCGAGTTCTTTTTACGCATGTCGCCCATTACCATTCCTGTGTTTTTTGCAGGTTTAGCCACTACCATACTACTCGAAAAAACCAAAGTATTTGGTTACGGCGCGAAGCTCCCTGACGTTGTGCATGCTATTTTGGTCGATTACGAAACCCACATGGACAAAGATCGCACAATTCGTGACACTGCGCGCCTAGCCGTACAAGCGCTAATTGGCGTATGGCTGGTTGTTGGTCTTGCAGGCCATTTTGCTGCGGTTGGCCTTATCGGCTTGTCTGTTATTGTGCTTGCGACGTCTATGAGTGGTGTTATTGAAGAACACGCCATTGGTAAAGCGTTTGAAGAGGCCCTACCGTTTACTGCGCTATTGTGTGTGTTCTTTGGTGTTGTGGCCGTAATTATCGACCAAGGCTTATTCCAGCCGGTTATCGAGTGGGTATTGACGTTTGAAGGCGAAACTCAACTCGTGATGTTCTACATCGCCAACGGCTTGTTGTCGATGGTGTCGGATAACGTATTTGTTGGTTCGGTATATATTACAGAAGTGACCACAGCATTACTCGAAGGCCGTATTACACGCGATGAATTCGACATGCTAGCGGTTGCCATTAATACAGGTACAAACTTGCCTTCTGTTGCTACGCCAAACGGACAAGCTGCCTTCTTGTTCTTGCTCACGTCAGCCATTGCGCCATTGTTGCGATTGTCTTACGGAAGAATGGTTGTAATGGCACTGCCATACACCATTGTATTAACGATTGTCGGTTTAGCCATGACTTACTTCGGCCTTGCCGATTTAACAGATTGGCTTTACAACATGCATTTGATTGAACATCACTCGGGTGTTGGTGTCGAAGCGGCAGCAAGTCATTAATTAATAACCGGGAAACGTATGTCAGTTGTAAGTTGGATTAGCCAGGCGGCCGAGCGCAAATCAAGTTGGGTTGTGCTCTTTGCTACCGCTTTGGCACTGGAAGTTGCCGCATTATACTTCCAATATGGCATGGGTCTGTTGCCATGCATCATGTGTATATACCAACGTACTGCCATGTATGGCATTGTGCTGGCCGGCCTGTTGGTGCTCATTGCCAACAACGGAGTAACCCGCCTACTTGGCTTCGCCTTATGGGCGTATTCCGCCGCACGAGGGTTTCTGGTTGCTCGTGAGCATGTTGATATTATTCACTCAACCAACCCGTTTTTTTCATTTTGCGAAATTGTGCCCAACTTCCCGAGCTGGGCACCGTTACACGAGTGGTTACCGTGGGTATTCGAAGCCAAAGGCGATTGCCTTGAAGATTCATGGCAGTTTTTGTCAATGGGAATGGCCGAATGGATGAGTGTGATATTTGCACTGTACTTCATTACATTCGCGGTAGTATTCCTTTGCCGACTGATTGATAAAAAGCCTTTTTGAGTCAATCATTTTACGCCCTGCCAAATAGCATAGGCCCCATCCGAACATCTGTTGGGGCTTGTTACCTGCAAAGTATCAACACACAGTATCTATACCCACTTGTCAACGCAGCCTCGCGTGCACTAAACAGCGTATTACCGCGTATGTATGCCGACGCCTGCCCTGCCACTATTCAATCAGCCAAGCGTACGTGTCAGTACATGCAAGCTCAACGCACTATTGGCAAAGGCGTGTATTATTTGCTAATGCATCAGGAACAGTGCCTCGGCATGATATGCATCACCCACGTTCCTGAACTCAGCCACGTTTATAACTTAGGATATTGGGTAGTGCCACACTGCGCCAACCAAGGGCTGGGGTTTATAATGTGTCGTGAGTTTTGTCGCTCAATACAGCTATTCACGCCAGTCGCACAATTGAGTTTGCTGATAGAACCCGACAATATCGCCAGTAATCGCATTGCTGATAAACTCGGCGCAAGGGTGTTGGGTGTTAGCCCTGTGTCGGTATACCATCGTCTTACGCTACAGTATGTGCTCAACTTGCCGTCTCTCACACCTTAGGATCGACTTTAACTATGACTGAATATCACTTCGCAGGCTTTGTTCCCCGCTTTTTTGCGTTTTTGATCGACTCATTTTTTGTCATGTTATTCACCGTGCCGATCATGTTTGCTATTTACGGCAAGCCCTACTTTATGGCTTCTCATAACGCTAACACCGCCGTTGATATTTTAGTGCAGTACCTTGCTCCCGCTTGTGCCGTGGTCATTTTTTGGGTTTATCGTTCAGCCACACCCGGCAAAATGCTATTGGGTATGATATTGGTTGATATTAGAACGGGGAACAAACTCACAACACGGCAATGTATTGTGCGCTACCTGAGCTATTACGTTGCTTTACTACCGCTGGGTGCTGGGTTTATTTGGATTATTTACGATAAGAAAAAACAAGGCTGGCACGACAAAATAGCAGGCACCGCTGTAGTTAAGCGGCGCATTTGCTAATCGAGGAGTTAGTCGATGTCCTCTAGAGGCCACATCACTATGTAGTCTTCAAAGTCATCAAGGTCTACTTGGTGTTCAAATACGGTCTTGCCTCTTACTGACATCCCCTGTTTGTGCATCGCAGATTTTTTGCCTTTATTGAGCAATGGGTGCCAGCTCGGAATGCCCTTTCCTTCGTATAAACGTCGGTAGGTGCAACTAGGCGGCATAAAAAAGATATCTTTTAAATTGTCTTTGGTCAGCTTCACGCACTCTGGTACCAACTCTGTACGCTCAGTGTAACGCGTGCATTCACATGATTTTGTGTTGAGTAAGTCACAAACAATTTTGGTGTAGTGTATTTGCTCACCCTCACGAATATAGTCGGTGTGCGTTGAGTCTTCGGCGTCATCGTCGTCGATAAACTTATGCAAACAGCATTTACCACAGCCATCACATAGCATTTCCCACTCTTTGTCGTTCATCTCTTGTAACGACTTAGATTCCCAGAAATTCATAACGCTTCAACCACGTTCGTACACACCGACATTTTGTCGCTGAGTGTGGCTGTTAGCTCGTCACCGACTTGCAACGGCCCCACCCCTTTGGGCGTGCCAGTTAACACGATATCGCCGGGCATCAAGGTAAACTGCTCAGATATTTCAACTAACAAACTCACCATATTGCGTATCATCAATTGACTATTGCCTTGTTGCTGAATTTTGCCGTTGACGCTTAACGTAAAATCAATATTGGTGATATCTTCCACCTCAGATAAAGGGATAAACCCCGAAGTAGGACAACTGCGATCGAATGCCTTAGCACGCTCCCAGGGATGGCCTTTGGCTTTTAATTGAGATTGCACGTCGCGCAGTGTTAAATCTAGCGCCATACCTACGCCCCACACAGCATTTAGTGCGTCTTCAGCACTGGCCTTAGTCAACGGAGATTGAATCAATAACGCCAGTTCAAGCTCATTGTGGCATTCACCCAAGTGCGTTGGGATAGCAACGGCCTGATGCATGTCACACATGGCCGTTGTTGGCTTAATGAACAACAATGCTTCGGTTGGCACATCGTTATTGAGCTCTTGAATGTGGTCTAAATAATTACGCCCAACACACACCGCCTTGCCGGTGGGCAAGTCAATGGGTTGTGCTTGATGAGTATGATGACGATAGGTCACTAGTAGCCTCGTTTAATGCGATCAGATAAGTAGCCAACCGCTACACCAAAATACGATGAACGATTCCATTTCATCAATGTATGAAAGTTATTATACACCAGATAAACACGCCCTTTCGGACCATCAGGCATAATCAATGACGCATTAATGTTATTTGTGGGCAAATCGGTGCCATTGTATCGGCGTACGCCTTTGTTCTGCCACTCAGACAAAGAAACATAATGCTGCTTTGACAGGCCACTTACGCTGCTATCAAAGGTCTCAGGAATTGATACTTGGCGGCCCCATGTGCCGTTATTGTCCCACCCTTCGGAAGCAAGAAAGTTAGCAATTGAAGCAAAAACGTCGGCGGGCGTAGACCAAATATCTTTGCGACCGTCGCCGTCATAGTCCACAGCGTAATGTAAGAATGACACGGGCATAAACTGACTTTGCCCCATTGCACCAGCCCAAGAACCTTTGAGTTTTTCAGGGCTAATATGGCCTTCTTTCAGAATGGTTAAAGCGGCAAAGAAGTTCTTTTTAAACAGCGATTCTCGACGGCCTTCATAAGCCAAGGACGCAAGCGCTGACAACACTGAGAAGTTGCCTTGAATCTTACCAAAGTTAGATTCGTTGCCCCACAACGCGACAATAAATCGTGGTTGTACCCCGTATTCTTCGCCTATTTTGTCGAGTAACGCCTTGTGCTGTTCGGTGAGGTCTACCGCTTGTTTTACTTTCCAATCGGGCACGCGGGTCGCTAGGTATGAGTCTAACGTTATCTTACGCTCAGGTTGATTTTTATCTGCTTTGACAACGGTGGCGCGATACTCCACGCCCGTCAGCACCTCTGAAACAAAGCTTTCGTCAAAGCCCTGCTCTTTCGCTTCCGCGCTCAGAGTTTGTAAATAAGCACGAAATCCTGCTTCCGATTTTTCTTCTGCGAACAAAGAGTAAGACTGTAGGCTTAATAACGCACCGCCTACCAGTGACAACCATATTTTCATCATTTAACGCTTATCGGGATTCGGTGACAAACCTAACGACGTTCTGTGCTCTACCAGAAGGTCATCTTCTTTTGGAGGCATCTGCAAATAAAAGCCTTGTTCAGCCAACGCTTCAACTAACTTGGTTTTGTCAACCAAGCCCAACGTTGCGCGCTTATCCAGTGGTAACATCATCACTAATTCGGGCGTACCAAACTGTTTTCTAAGCACGTCGGGTACCGATGAAAAATCGTCTTTTTTATTGACGTACAAGTACATGCCTTGTTTTTTTCGCGTTTTATATACAGCAACTAACATGGTGTTCCTATTTAAATTCTGTTGGCGGCTCGCCTAAAATGTCATGCAGCGGTTGAGTAAAAAGCGCTGCTCTCCACCCTGTCAGAAGATCGGGTGTTAAGCCCTGCACGCGGGTTTCGTCTTGTTCAAACCACCACCATTTCAATAGCTGATTGATCTGCTTTTTCGACGCCACCACTTCAGCAGCAACATTATTTTGCTGTGCAATTGTGTCAACCAACTGTTTTATTTGAGACAAATACTGTTTGTATTCTGGCACATCGATAAGTCGCTTAACTCGAGGTAACCGCTGTGCTTCGGGTACATTGGCAAATTGCGTCAGTGCTTCGTCAACCAGCTTTAGCACAGTGTCGCCATTCATGCGTAATTCTTGTGGCGTTACGCTGTGCACTTTAGACAAAGCCGACTTGCTATTAGGTAAACGGTTGGCCACCTCGTACAAATGACTTTCTCTAAACACAAAATTTAACGCGAGGTCTTTATCTCGGGCGCGCTGTAATCGCCAAGCCGCTAGGGCTTGCAACACGGTTAACTTTTCGCTCGATAACCGCCAGTTGTTTTTTATTTGCAAGTAGGCAAAATCCACCGGCATTTGTGCGCGTTTTTTCTCACCGAGTACAGCAACTTCACTCACCACCCAGTCCAGCTTATCGGCTTCATCAATTTGTTGTTTCAATATGTCGTAAGCCGGAAGCAAATACAGTACATCGTCGGCGGCATAGCGGCATTGATTGTCGGTTAACGGACGGGCGAGCCAGTCGGTGCGGCTTTCACCTTTTTCTAACGACACTGACAACAAGGTTTCGATCAACCGGGCATAGCCCATGGTCGCGCCTAACCCCAACACACTCGCGGCAAACTGTGTATCGAATACCGGAGTAGGTAATACACCGAAGGCCGTCAATAACGTTTCTAAGTCTTCTGAGCATGAGTGCAGCACCTTCATAGTGCTTTCATCAACCAGTAAGTCGATGAGCGGCTGCATATCATCAATAGCCAGAGGGTCAATTAAGACCAGCTGATCACCATCAAATAACTGCAACAAGCCCAACTGGGGAGTGAGAGTGCGGGTGCGCACAAACTCAGTATCTAACGCAACGGCGTCTTTTTGCGCAGCGCGCGCGCAGACGTCAGCAAGTGCTTGATGACTTTTTACAAAAATATAATCCATAAACGAACGAAGCCGGCAAATGCCGGCTGCTCTCCAATTCTGGTGCCTTGGTAAAACTTAGTCGCGTAGTTCTCTGCGTAAAATTTTACCCACGTTGGTTTTCGGCAATTCGTCTTTAAACACAACGTGCTTGGGCACTTTATATCCGGTCAGGTGACTACGGCAATGCGTGATCACAGCTTCTGCGGTAAGTGTATCATCTTTTCGCACAACAAAGAGTTTGACCACTTCACCGCTGACTTCATGAGGCACACCAATCGCCGCGGCTTCAAGCACGCTCTCATGCATTGCTGCCACTTCTTCAATCTCGTTCGGGAACACGTTAAAGCCCGATACCAAGATCATATCTTTTTTGCGATCAACAATATAGAAATATCCGTCTTCATCCGCTACTGCGATATCACCGGTGGCTAACCACCCGTCTTTCAATATTTCATCTGTGGCTTCTTGGCGATTCAAATACCCTTTCATAACTTGTGGGCCTTTTACCCACAATTCACCCGGCTCACCAAGAGCTACTTCGTTGCCGTCATCATCGAGTAGCATAATGTCGGTAGAGGGAACCGGTAAACCAATCGATCCTTTATAGGCTTCGAGATGGGGAGGATTCACCGCCACTACAGGTGAACATTCTGTCAACCCGTAGCCTTCTAGCAATACCGTACCCGTAACCTTCTGCCACTTTTCTGCAACAGGGCGCTGCACGGCCATACCGCCGCCTAAACCGAATTTGAAGTTGCTAAAGTCTAGTTCTGCAAACCCAGAAGTATTCAGCAACCCGTTAAACAGTGTGTTCACTCCAGGTAATATGGCAAAGGGGTATTTGCTAAGTTCATTAACAAAGCCCGGCATGTCACGAGGGTTGGTGATCAGTAAGTTAGGGCAACCAAACTTCAAAAATAGTAAGCAGTTAGCCAGTAAGGCAAAGATATGATAAAGCGGTAAAGCGGTGACGACTAAATCTTTACCAGGCTCAACCACAATCGCCAAAATACCTGAAACTTGCTCAAGGTTAGCAATCATATTGCGGTGAGTTAACATTGCTCCTTTAGACACACCCGTTGTACCACCGGTGTATTGTAAAAAGGCTAAGTCTTCACCCGTAACCTCAGGACGATCGAAGGTGCATTTCGCCCCTTCTTTTAGTGCATCCATAAAACGCTTGGCACCTGGCAATTCAAATGCAGGGACCATCTTTTTCACATGCTTCACCACCATGTTCACTACCCAACGTTTAGGTGCGGGTAGCATGTCGCCGAGTTGCGTTAACAGTACATGTTGAACGTTAGTCTCTTTGATGATTGAAGCTAGCGTACTTGCGAAATTTTCGACAATAACAATGGTTTTCACGTTCGCATCATTTAATTGATGCTTCAGCTCTCGTGCGGTGTAGAGCGGGTTAACATTCACCACCACTAGGCCTGCACGTAATATTCCGAACATGGCTACAGGGTATTGCAGCAAGTTGGGCATCATCACCGCAACGGCGTCTCCGCGTTGAAGCCCACTATTTTGAAGATACGCAGCGAACTGACGTGACTGCACGTCTAGCTCGTTAAAGGTCATGGTCTGACCCATATTGATGTAAGCGGTCTTGTCCGCGTATTTTTCGATAGACTGTTCGAAGATATCTACAATTGAAGCATAGCGGTCCGCATCTATCTCTGCTGAAACGCTGGGGTCGTATTGCTTGAGCCAGGTTTTTTCCACAAACCCTCCGATCACATTGTCGTTTTTATTTTGTTAATGTATGAATTGCGCTTATGTTTTACGCAACTTCAATAACTGGTCTGATTACTTGCGTATAGTATAGGATGCGCCAGCAAAGATAAATGTTACTGTTTACATTTGTTCAACAAAATCGCGAATTATTTTTGCTACAGCTTCAGGATTTTCCATATGGAGGTGGTGACCGCCACTCATCTTGATTAACCGCTTATTTTTCCACCACTTTTCTCTGACGTAAAAACGTTCAACCATACCTAACGCGCTGTTTTCAGCGAGGATAAAGCATAGGCTCACGTTAATAGATTGCATCAAATGCTGCGCTTGCTCTTCCGTTAGTCGCAACATTGATTGGGTGCGCAAGCGCAAATCACTGCGCCACACTCCACAAGTATTATCACTAAAATCTATATTACGTATTAATATAGGTTCTGCGATGTTGGGTGACATATCCGAATGCAAACAACGCGCTTTTACTGCACTAGCAAGCACTACCGAACGCGCACTCGCGCCTTCGACTTTTCTGCGAGACGCAATAGCGTGCCTAATTTGTTCTGATGACGTTTCAACGTCTCCAGTAAAAGGACCACATGCGTCAACCGACACAACACCAAGTAGATCATCGTAAACACTGGCATACAAGGTTGCTAGAATGCCTCCCATCGAATGGCCCACAAGCCACACTTGCTGCCACTTTTGCGACTCGATTAGCGCCCTCAAGTCGTAAATATAGTCTAATTGATGATAATGTGCGCCCTGGGGACGATGCCCCGACAAGCCATGTCCAGGCCAATCAATTGCAACAAATTGATGACCATTAAAATAAGGCTGTAATGAAGACCAACTTTCCGCATTATCCAAATACCCATGAAGACCGATAATCACGGGCCGATCTGCTGCAACTGTGTCCACGTTTTGCACACTAGCAATTTCGATATAGCCTAAATCATACGTTTTTTGAAACATACCTACCCTGCATTATTTTGCCGGCCTTTATCACAATATTGCCACCCGAGCGGCAAGAACAAGCCGCTTACGGCAATAAATAAAGCCAGAAGACCAACGAAGTGTTGATCATACTGGCTTTGTGGTGACCGCTGCCAATCACTTAAATGAATTAACGCTCTTTTGCTCTGAGGTTATTCTTGTTTGTACGGGACGCAGGTACACTTCGCGGCTGTTTCGGCTGCCCTTGATTAATGTCTCTTGATGGGCGGTAGTTGTTCCGATTGTTGTTTCTTGATCGCACCACGCGATACTGCTGATGATATGACCATAGGTAGGGGCGATAATACGGATGCCACGCAGAATACCAGCCCATGCGATAATCAAAGAACATTGGCGGGAAGCCATCGTAAGTATTGTCTTTTCGCCACAGGTAGTAGTCTTTCACTTTTATACTAGGGTACATGTATGGCTGTTCGCCAATCATACCCGCCAAGGGTGTTTGTACACTACCGATAAAAGTGACTAAACGGCCTTTTTCAAAAATAATGGGGTCTAAAAAGCCATCAATTTCGACTTTGAAACGACCTATCGTTTCCTCTGATGACGACTTGGGCTTGCCATAATGATTCAACGGAAAGTTAACCACTTCAACAAACGTCTTTTGCGGTTTATTCTCAACGGCTACGATAATCCCACCCCAACGGGCAGTTTTACCTTTAACACCATCACCACCTGTTACGGCTTGAGAATAAGACACTAACGATTCATTGTCAGGTACGCTAATTTCGTCAGGTACCATTGCGCAGCCAGAAAGGGCGAGTACCCCAAGAATAATAAATGCACGTAATTTCATATCTGTCCTTGTTAAATGGTTACTCGGTTAGGCGTACAACTTTTTCATCATCATAGATAGCAGTTGTAAACTTAACCCTACCTGAATAAACAATACTTAGTATGAGTTTATACCGAATAAAAGCCAAGCACGATCATCGCACAGTGAGGGCGTCAAGCGTATATGTCGACGCCAATCAAATCACGCAGATGGTCTCGTTGCGTAGATTTTTCAAAGCTGGTGTACGCGTCTACAGCGCCTTGAGCTTTGCCTTGAGGTTGGTCATAAATGGTAGATTGTTGATAATTTTCAGCTTGAGCAAACGCTTGCGTGTACGTTTGTTCACTGCCATCCTCGCCCACTTTTGGCAACAAGGTGGGTTGGGTTTGTGCGTCTTTCTCAGTCTGCTTTTCAACACGCGCAGGCGACTGCTGCGGTTGCTGACGCCCCACAGGTAAGGTGACATTTTGTGATGGTAAGCGGCCGTCTATATCCACTCGCTATCTCGCATTAAATGTAACTCAACGACTTAAAGAAGTAATACACAGTGAATTAACGAAAACTCAACTTGTATATAAGCAAAAAAGCAAGAATCAAGCCATTGTTTGTATTCGTCAGAACCCGCTACTCTCGACCCGGTAACTTCTTCCATGTCACTGTGTCGCGTAAATACACAGGTTGAATGTCGTTCACCGATTTTGCTTCGCCTGCCGCAAAGGCCGCCTGAGCCAATGGCAACATATATTTGGCCTGCGGGAAAGACACCACAACCGACCGCCCTTCAAGCAATGCTGTTAATGGCGCATAAGCTTCCCAACCCGTCCCTGCGAAACTGTCTATCTCACAGCCATTGCAATGGGCTGCGGCCACATCGGGCGGGCACACTTGCTCTTCTACCAGCAAAGCCGCCTTACCGTCTTTTGCTTCATAAACAGCAAAATAAACCTCGTTCATTCGCGCATCTATAGCTACGGCAACACAGCTAGCACCGTGTTGTTCAATTTGTTGCTGCGCCATCGCCTGCAGCGTGCTGATACCAGCTACCAACAAATTTGACCCCAATGCCAGGCCTTGAATCATACCTGTCGCAATACGTACCCCAGTAAAACTCCCTGGGCCACGACCAAAACCTAACCCGTCGAGTTGAGCCAAGGTCACGCCCGCTTCCTGCATCACAGCATCGACCATAGGTAATAGCTTTTGACTGTGCTCCTGAGGGCACACTTCGTATCGCACAAAAGTACTGTCGTTGTAGGTTAACGCAACAGAACACGCTTCTGTTGCTGTATCAATCACCAATAAATTCATAGGGTGTCCTGTTAATCCAAGGGTATATCTTGTAGAAAGGCTTCCACTTTATCCAAGTCACGTGTGCGGTGCATGGGTGGCAAGCTAGACAAAAATGTTTTCGCGTAGGGTTTCGTCACTAAACGGTTGTCACAAATGACCAGTACGCCCTTATCTGAAGGATCTCGGATCAATCGTCCTGCGCCTTGCTTTAAGGTTATCACGGCTTGCGGAATTTGAATCGCAGCAAAAGGGTTGGCTCCGCGCTTTTTACAATCTTCAATGCGCGCCTGTAACAAAGGGTCATCAGGTGAAGCGAAAGGCAATTTGTCTATCAACACACAAACCAAATCATTTCCCCGAACGTCGACCCCTTCCCAAAATGCGCCAGTGCCCAGCAACACCGCATCTTTGCGCTTGAGATATTGGCTAAGCAGTTCTTGCTTTGATGTTGAGCCTTGCACCAATAAGGGATTTGGCACTGCGTCTTCCAACTTACCGGCAATTTCATTCATCATGGCATGAGAAGTAAACAGCAAGAAACAGCGCCCATGACTTGCTTTGATCAAGCGTTTAGCCGTATTGAGTAGCGTTTCTCGCATTGCAAAACTATTCGGTTCTGGGATAAACCTCGGCACACACAATATCGCTTGCTGTTCGTAATCGAATGGGCTCCCCAAGCTGAGTGTTTTGGCATCTTCTAACCCCATGCGACGCTGAAAATGCGTAAAACCGCCATCAACCATTAGGGTAGCCGAGGTAAACACCCAACCCCGCTGAGGGTTCTTCACAAAGTTGCGAAAGCGCTTTGCTATCGAGAGCGGAGTTAAATGCAAAACCAAATGACGTGGTGTGGTCTCGTACCACAAGCTCACCCCTTCTGCTTCGGGGTTCATAAACATTGCGAGCTTTTCTCTACATTCCACAATACGGGTATAAATAGTGTCTAATTCTTTATCGCGGTTGAGATGAATTTTCGCCACATCTTGCAACACACCAATGGCATCATCTAATTTATTCAGTTGGGTCTGGATCTGCTCACGCTCCAGCTCTTCTAACCAGTTACCTTTTTGCGGAGTGTCGGGGAACATGAGTCGCAAATCGGCTGCCAGAAGGCGTGTTTTTTCAGCCGCTTTGTCAAGCTGGGCCACGTCTTTCAATACCGTGCGAAATAGAAGGTTGATATCTTTACACAAGTCTTGAATTTGCCGCGTCGACAAGTTCTCTCCGAAATATTCACTGGCAATATCTGGAATTTGATGGGCTTCGTCAAAGATTAACGTATCAGCTTCTGGGATCAGCTCGCCAAAGCCGGTGTCACGCAGCGCCATATCGGCAAAAAACAAGTGGTGATTCACCACAACAATATCTGCGTCGAGTGCTTTGCGCCGGGCTTTAACTAAATAGCATTCTTCATAATCAGGGCAATCTCGACCAAGGCAATTATCCACGGTCGACGTCACCATTGGCAATACTTTAGCGTCCTCTGGCAATGTTTTAAGCTCGCCCATATCCCCAGTATTAGTGGTGTTGGCCCAGGTTTTCACGGTAACTAATTCGTTCAACACGTCTTTTTCGACCAATGTTGAGTTACCGCCATGCTGCCCTAGCCGGTGCAAACACAGATAGTTAGATCGGCCCTTTAACAAGGTGGTTTTACGATTGCTTTTTAGGGCTTTTTTAACGACAGGTAAATCACGATGAAACAACTGTTCTTGCAGGTTTTTTGTGCCCGTAGACACAATCGCTTTGCCTTTATTGGTAAACACAGGTGCTAAGTACGCAAATGTTTTACCTGTGCCAGTGCCCGCCTCAACGATCAGACTGTGGCATTTATCGATTGCTTTTTCTACGGCAAGGGCCATTTCAGTTTGGGCCTGACGAGGCTTGAACCCCGGAATGGCTTGAGCAAGTGAACCATTATCAGCAAAAACATTCGAGACTGTTGGCATGAAAACTCTAGGTCGTGTAAAAGCCGTCTATTATGCCAAAAATAATCACAAATGGGCGAACCAATTAGCCTCTTGTGTGCAAATCTGTATTCCCGTTCAGTCTTGCTGCTCAATTAACACGCGATATCCCCAAGAAGGCATGGTCAACACACTCCCTTGGGCAAGATTTAACACCTGTTGAGTAAACGCGTCGTGGAACTGGCCGTGATAAAGCTCCTGCTCGAAACTCACGTCGCAAGCCAACGCTGAAAAATTGAGTACCACAAATATCTTGTGCTGATTTTGCTGTCGAACAAAACTAAATACCTGTTGAGGCAAGCTGTTGGGCACTTGAATCATAGTGGCCCCGTAAGGGCCGTTCCACAATGCCGAGTAGCGCTTCTTGATACTGATAAGGCTGCGGTATAGGTCGCCAATAGGATGAGGCTGCCACTCAATGGGATCGCGTTCGAAAAACGCCAACCGCTTTGACTCACCCGCTTCTTGACCGTTGTGAATAAGCGGCATTCCCTCGCCGAGTACCGACAACACAATCGCCGCTTCGAGCGCCTCGCCAAACTGCTCTCGTTGAGTACCATCCCACGCATTTTTGTCATGATTACTCACAAAGGTCATGCGATAAGCTGATTGTGGCCAGGCTCGCTCATTCCACGAGTAGTATTTGCGCAAACGGTCCAAAGGGGCTAGACCTTGCGCGATATCGTGTAGAGTTTCGTTCCAGCTCCACGCGTAGGTCATGTTAAAGGCTTTTTCGTGCAGATCGCGGTTTTCCCATTCGGCAAGCATAAAAACAGGTTTTATTGCGTCGAGGGAAGCGCGTGCTTGCTCCCAAAAGTCATTCGGCACGTAGCCCGCCACATCACAACGAAATCCATCAATGTCAAAGCGCTCTACCCAGTACCGTAGCGCATTGACCATGTATTCACGCAGCGCAGGTATGTTGTAGTCAAACTCGATGATGTCGCTCCAATCCCACCACGGCGAAGGCCTAAAATCCCCCTTGTAGTCTTTGGCATACCAATCAGGATGCTGTTCGACCAAGGGGTTGTCCCACGCGCTGTGGTTTGGTACCCAATCTATAATGACTTTCAATCCCCGTTGATGCGCGGCATGTACCAAGGCCTCAAAATCGGCTTCATTACCGAACTCAGGGTTGATGCCCAAATAATCTTTGACCGAATAAGGGCTACCTAACTCACCTTTGCGGTTGTGCTCACCTATAGGGTGGATAGGCATCAGCCACAGTATATCTGCCCCCATTGATTGAATATGGTCGAGCTTTTTGGTTACACCTTCAAATGTGCCGCTTTCACTAAACTGGCGAGTATTCACTTGGTAAATAACCGCGTTTTTACTCCATGCAGGTTGTGTAAGGGTGTAAGGAGAATGGGGCTGAAAATGTAACGCAGACATAACGACCTAAATACAGTAAACCATACTCTTTTGTAGCACACTGAATGAGGTTTAGATCATTGTGTTAGATAGATGGGGCAATTTGTCTGATTAACTCATACCGAAAATATCGGTAAGCCACTCACCCCCAGCACCAACACCCAAGCAGCAAAAAACATTTTCAGGTGTTTAGGCGAAAAAATAAGTACTACGCGCTTTGCCAGTATGCCCCCAACAATTGCCCCTACTCCGGCAAATAGCACCACCTGCCACACCACGCTCTGTACCACAACGCCGTGATAAGCAATGGCAGACCACACTGAAAACGCAGACACAATCACAGCAGCAGCAATCGACATGGTTACATTAAAACCACGAATAATAAGATACACAGCCACCAGCTCACCCACTCCCACTGACAGCCAAGCAGTAATAACTCCTCCCACAAAACCAACAAGGGGCAAAGCAAGTTTGTCAGCCTTTGACAGCGAGTGGCAAAAGGTGAGTTTGTCGATCAAAAGCAACGAGGCAAATATTGCCATAGCCAGAATGATAGAAAACACACCAAAACCAAGGTGGAGGTGTTCTATTACCTGAACAATAAACGGATACACACTAAATTGCGGAGCGAGATACTGCACAGCCCAAATGCCAGCAAACGAAGCGGGTAATGTATAGGTCACGGCCTGCTTCAAAGGCATCCAGTTATCATCGGAGGCGTGATGACGTTGCGCATACCGCCGCCACGTTAACGCACCAGCAGTCATACCACAGCATTGAATCGCGAAGCTGGTGCCCACAATAGTTTCAGGTGCAAAGCCCAACTGGTTAAAAAATGGCACAAAAACAACGCCACCACCTGCTCCAGTCGCATTCGCAAATACCGCTCCAACCACACCCAACAAGGCAAACGAACCGTACTCAGTCAATAGTGTTATCGTATTGGGTAATAGCCCTATCAGAACGAGCCAAAATAGGGCGATACAAGACAAAAAAGGGTGTTGCCTCACAAGATTCATGAACTGCGATTGACCTGACTGTCGCTAAACTAACCGATTATTGACGGCAGTATACCCGAGTCTTTCGATTCCACCAGCCCAACTGTTAACAATTTATCAACAAGCATAATGAATTAGATGATTTTGAAGATTGCGAGTGAGAACGATAACCGTTACATTGAGCAACCGGATTGTGAAATCTTATTGCGTTCAATGCATTAAGGTTCACAACTTTTGACAGGATTGATATATACAAGGATACGCTATGAAGAAGTTCTTCCCTAAAACTGCCGCGCTGTTAGGTTCTGCGTGCTTAGTTTTCTCTGTTGCGGCGCAAAGCGCCTCAGTCTGGAAAGTTACCAAAGACGACACCACACTCTATCTTGGTGGTACGCTTCACGTACTGAGCCAAACTGACTATCCACTACCAGAAGCTTATAACACGGCGTTTGAAAATGCCGATACTTTGGTATTTGAAACTGACATTGCCGCAATTCAGTCGCCGGCATTCCAGCAACAATCTATGGCAGTGTTAACCTATCAAGACGGAACGACTCTGGCTAAAACCTTGTCAGAAGCCACCCTTGCTCGCGTAAAAACACATTTAGATAGTCGCGGTGTACCGTTGCAACATTTAATGACGTTCAAACCTTCACTCTTGAGCGTGACATTGAGTGTGATTGAAATGCAGCGCATGGGGCTGACAAGCGAAGGTGTTGATGCATTTTACTATGCTAAAGGAAAACAGGCAGGTAAAAAAATTGCTTGGTTTGAAACTCCAGAAGAACAATTGAATTTCATCGCCACCATGGGTGAAGGCGAAGAAGATGCCATGATTAATTATACACTTGATGACCTCGAAGACTTGCCTTCAATGATTAATCAAATGCGTGCATTTTGGCGTGCAGGCGATATGCAAGGTTTGTATAAAATTGGCATGGAAGACTTTGCCAAAGACTATCCCAAAGTATTTGATGATTTGCTGATCAACCGCAACAAAAACTGGTTACCGGATTTACTCGCGTTTTTGCAAACCCCGGAAACTGAATTTGTGTTGGTAGGCTCTATGCATATTCCCGGTAAAGATGGCCTAATCGATATGTTAACCAAGCACGGTTACACCGTCACTCAGCTACAATAATCTTCACCACTGTAAATAAACGTAGAGGGCGAGGAACGCCCTCTTTTTTTATCGAGGAATGTCACCATGAAATTGCGAGCCTATTTCACACTTGTCATCGTTGTATTACTCAGCGCCTGCTCATCTACCCCACCCGCGCCAACAGTGAATACCCAATTTGAACTAACCACACCACGCTACGGTCATGCCGCCGTCACTGACGGCCGTTACATCTACGTTATCGGTGGTTCAGCAATGGGGTTAATGGCACGTGGCGACATTGAAATATTCGATACCATCACTGGCCAGCATCAGGTACTCGACAACGTCGTGATACCCCGCCGTTATTCCACTGCCCAATATGACCAAGGACGCATCTACATATTTGGTGGTATTCACTATAACCCCGAACTTCGACATGCAGAAAACGTAGTAACGGTTGAAGTGTTTGATACCAAAACCCATGAAGTGTCTACCACTAAGCCGATGCCCTTTGCCAGCAGACTTGTGACTTCGGCTAAGCTTAATCGCGATATTTACTTAGTCGGCGGCGACCTCGTGGCATCCGGTCGACCAATGACCACGACCATGAATTTGAGCTTTACGATTGACAATGCCCATTGGAGCGCTAATCCACCGATGTTAGATGCCAAGCAAACGTGTGCGGTGTCTTATCAAAACAAACTGTATGTGGTTGGTGGCTATAACGCGGAGCAAAAAAAGCAGTTTTCCACCCTTGATATGTTTGATCCTCAGTTAGGTCATTGGTTGAGACTACCAGAATCTCCGACGGCTATCAGTGCAAACTCCTGTGTTGTTTGGCAGGATTATCTCCTAGTCATGGGGAACTATGATCAGCTCACTGACCATTTTGCCTATCACTTTCCTACGCAAACATGGCAGAAACTCGATTGGGGCTACCAAGCCAGTCGTCACAATAAATCTGTGGTCATTCAGGATACGCTATACGTGATTGGTGGAAATGTGAAAACCAGTGGGCAGAAAGCCGTTCCTTCAGTTCAAACCTTTAATTTAAAAGAAAAACTAAAACCATAATGAAAAAAATAAGTCTTGCTAAGACATTTCACTCACTTTGCTTTTCGTCTGTCTTATTGTCAGGCGCAGCGTGCGCCGGGCAAGTATCGGTTTCCGACGTTGAAAACTGGTTTGAACAAGCCGTTTCTTCGCCCACCGTGCCGGGAATTAGCGTTGCCGTAGCAGACAAAACCGGTGTGGTCTTTGCCGAGGGATTTGGGTATGCCGATATCGAAAACCAGGTTGCAATGACGCCAGAACACAAATTGCGTATTGGCAGTGTGTCTAAGCTAATCGCCGCGGCCGGCATGATGCGTTTGTACGATCAAGGGAAACTAGACCTCGACAAGCCGATTACTGATTACGTTCCTGAATGGCCGAGTAAACACGCTCCCCTGTCTCTGCGACAGTTAGCTTCACATACCGCGGGGGTGCGCCACTACAAAGACGGCGCCGATGAGTTTTTGCTCAACAAAACATATAGTGATATCAGTAGTAGTTTAAACCTGTTCAAAGACGATGACTTACTGTTTGAGCCGGGCACTGATCACAGTTATTCTACCTTTGGCTGGACATTAGTGAGTGCAGGAATGGAAGGTGCTGACGCACAACGGGATTTTCGCCAAATTATCGAACAAGAAGTCTTCGAGCCACTGAAACTCACCCATACCGCCTTTGACGACCAATACACGCTTATTGAAAAACGCGTCCGACCTTACAGCGTGTACGAGGGTAAACTGTATAATTCACCGCAAACTGACCACAGCTACAAATGGGCCGGTGGCGGTTTTATTTCAACGCCCTCTGACATTACGCGATTTGCAGTTGCCCATTTAGATGGCCATTACCTCAACCCTCTCTCGGTAGAAGCCATGTTCACACCGGCCACATTAAATTCTGGCGAAACCGTGAGCTTTGGTATTGGATGGAAGATCGGTTTTGACGATTATCGCCAGCGCGATAAATACAAAAACAACGCCGAGGCTCTCGCTTTAATGAACGCAATGCCCCACGCAGTGATGCATTCTGGCGGTAGTATGGGAGGAATTACTATGACAATTTTGTGTGAAGAACACGCAAGAGCCGTCACTGTAGTCAAAAACGTCGATGGCGATAGCTCTGCCGATGTATTTTTATTAGCATTAAAAACACTCAGTGCGTTTCATGCCCAAGGCACGCTGGAAAACACGCCACACAACACCAGCATTTAATAGATTGCGCGCGGCCAAGGCAACACCTTAGTCGCGCACTTCATTAAACCACACTTACATTAATGCAGCTTGAGTTTAGGCCCTACAATATTACTGACCTTGCGGGTAAACAATATCAACATGCCCTTTAAGTAACCGTGTACCGCAAATTGATGCATATTGTACAAAGATACATACACCAATCGCGCTAACCGCCCTTCAACAAACATACTGCTATTAACCAGTTTCCCCATCAGACTACCCACTGTACTGTATCGGCTTAAATGAACCAGTGAGCCGTAGTCGGTATAGTGATAAGCCTTTTGAGGTTTGCCAGCAAAACGGTTGCGAATGTTTTCTGCTACAGTCGATGCCATTTGGTGAGCAGACTGTGCGCGAGGCGGTACCCAATTACCGTCGGGTTGCTTAAAACCACAACAATCGCCAATCGCGTAAATGTTGTCATCAATCGTGCTTTGCATAAATTCATTGACCAAAATTTGATTGGCACGATTTACATCAAATACACCTTGGTCACGAATGAAATCTGGCGCTTTCACCCCTGCGGCCCAGACCATCAAGTCGGCGTCAATTTGTTCTTCACCTTTGGTCACAAAACCATTTTTATTGGCACTTGCCACCATGGTTCCTTCCATCACCTTAATGCCCAACTTGGTCAAGGCGCGGCGAGCAGAGGCTGCAATTCGAGGTGGCAAAGCGGGTAAAATAGTTTGCCCAGCTTCAATAATCGACACCTTTAATCGGTCTGCTGACATATCGGGCATGCCATAGGCTCTGGCGAGGTTCGCGACATGGTGAAGTTCAGCCGCCAACTCGGTACCGGTTGCACCGCCGCCAACAATCGCCACATGTAACGCTTGTTTGTCGTCTTGCTGATTAATCTTTAACAACTGATTGAGTAACGCTTTATGAAAACGTTCGGCTTGGTTCAAGGAGTCGAGAAAATAACAATGTTCACTCACCCCTGGCGTGCCAAAATCGTTGCTCACACTGCCGATCGCCAATACCAGATAATCATATTCAATGGTTCGTTCAGGCAACAATAATTCGCCTTCGTCGTCGTAAAGTGGATCGAGTACGACCCGCTTGTTCTCATTGTCGATTTCGCGCATGTTACCCAGTCTAAAATCGTACTTATGACGACTTGCATGCATGCGGTAGTCCACGCCATCGGAGTTTTTATCGATCACACCAGCCGCCACTTCATGTAGCAACGGCTTCCACACATGCGTGCGGCTGCGGTCAATCAAGGTAATATGAGCAAGCTTCTTCTTACCCAAAGTTTTGCTTAGGCGCGTTACTAGCTCAAGGCCACCAGCACCTCCTCCAACAATGACGATTTTTTCCATAATGGATCCTAAAAAGTATTAAAAAGAAATCGGTCAGTGAGAAGGCAAAACCACCCGAGGGCTTCCGGTGACTACATTTTTTGGTTGTCGTTCGTACGTTGTAGACGGAAATTGGTGTTTTGCTTATGTGCATGAGCACCGTAAATACCTGTTTCGTATGCGTTTGTGAAGAAAAAGAAGAAAAAACGCGCTTTGAGTGTCGACATAATGCCAAAACCCGCTCGAAACAACAATGCTACTTTGGCGTTACACCCAATTGAGTAAACAGAAGTGCAAAGTGAAAAACTAAAAATGACTCACTGATACATCGCGATATTGATGTATCAGTGGCAATCTCAAGGGCATAGTCTGCGAATGGCGGGTTATTTAAGACCAACCACGCCTGTACCTCTACGCCCTCTTTGAACGAGAACGTGGTTATACTGTAAAGCGGTCTGCGACTGAGCGCATTGTCTCTGCCAACTTCGCAAGCTCTGCGCTCGACATCCGCGTTTGGTTTGCTCCAGCGGCAATATCCGTCGACAGCTCTTTAATTTTAAGGATGTTGTGATCGACCTCTTTAGACACCTGAGCTTGTTCTTCAGTTGCCGTTGCCACAGTAAAGGTTTTGTCTTTAATACGGCTGATCGACGCACTAATTTGAATTAACGCTTCGCCAGCTTCTTGCGCAACACTTTGGGTATTTTTAGCTGCGTTGAAACTCTTGTCGATCGACGCCACCATTTCACTACTTCCGGCCTGAAGCACTTGAATCATTTGTTCAATTTCTTCGGTAGATTCTTGTGTACGTCTAGCCAACGCACGCACTTCATCGGCAACAACCGCAAACCCCCGACCCGACTCTCCCGCTCTGGCGGCTTCAATTGCTGCGTTCAAAGCTAACAGGTTGGTTTGTTCCGCAATTTCACGTATCACATCTAACACCGAGCCAATTTTCTTGATATTGCCTGCCAAAGTATCTAAACCCGATACGTTTGATTCTAGCTCTTTCAACAAACCCGACACCATATTGCTGCTATTCTCAAATTTTTGATGCCCTTCTATCGCTAACGCGTCGCTGTCTCCTGCGTCGTTAGAGGTCTCATCAGCATTGCGCGCCACTTCTTCAATTGAAGACGTTAACTCAGTGATGGCCGATGCAGCTTGTTCTAGTTGCTGGTTTTGAGAATCAATACTGTGCGTAGAATGATTGGTCACAACACTGAGCTCTTCGGCTGTGCGAGCCAGCTGACGCGCCGAACCTTGGATCTCACTGATCGTTTCACGCAACAAGGTTTGCATACTATCTAACGTGCGCAGCATCACGCCGGTTTCGTCTTTAGCATTATCGTGAATCACCTGATTTAACTCACCTCGGGCAATACCTTCTGCGGCCTTAACCACAACTGTCATTGGCCCCACTAACATACGGGTAAACACAGAGGCAAACACCACGACACAAACCACGGCTAGCAACAAAATTGCAGTGATCACCCACTGAGAACGTGTGATTACATTTTTCGCAGTTGTTTTACTGTCATTAATGCGCTGAATTTGAAAATTTTGGAGGTCATCGATTAACTCAGCTGCGCCTTCTCTGAGCTTTTTCATTTCACCGTTTTGCATTGCGTTGGCTTGGTCATTATGCCCTTGTGCTAAAAATGCAACTTGCTGCTTTTGAATTCGATAAAAAGCGTCAATATCTTTACTAATTAACCCAATGAGCTTTTTAGCTTGCTCTGCTTGAGCCAGAGATGTCATGACAGATAGCGCATGGTCAAGTTGCGTTTGAGCTTCACCATACTTCGCCATAAAACCGGAGCGGGATTGCTCGGGAGCCTGCAAAATATTGGCGTTTTCTAACCTAAGTTTAAAAAACTGTGTTTCTATTTCTTTAATTGCTGTGAGGGCGGGAGAACGGTGATCAACAATAAGATTAAATTCATTTGCCAGCTGGCTTTGACTGTAAAGGCCTGTAACCCCGACAATGACCACTAACACACCAATAACACCAAAAGCCAACGCAGAGCGAAAGCCAATTGAGAGATTTCTTAACATTAATGAAGCACTCTTTATAAAACTAAATGAGAAAAATACGTGGTGTCGCTTAAATAGGAAGCGACAAGTGGCGCTAGTATAAAGTTTGACCTTTACAGAAGACTAACACTTCATTGTACTTTGCAGACGAATAACATGACTGGTAAGACGAGTAACATCACGCATCAGTGGGTATGACGCAATTATCCAAAATGACAGAAGGGCATCCGCTTGCCTAGAGCACTAAATGTAAACATCAAGATGGGGTTTACCCTCATCGTCATCTGACGCCTCGTGATGGTCATGTAATTCACCATGCTCATCATATACTTCAACCTCGGCTTCAACATCAGGCACTGTGGCGTGCTGTTGAGGTTTTTCGTCCTGCTTACGTTGTTGCGAGCGCTCGTCGCTGGGCTTGTCTTCTCCGTCTTGATGATACTGATGCTTTTCATCAACACGGCGTTCTTCAGCATGAGCTTCTCGCTCTTCTTCGCTCAAGCCTTTGGCCTTTCCTTCTTTGATAATACTGGTGATTTTATTGTCCGACTTTATCGGCACTTTGCCTTCTCGAGGCAAGATCGGAAACAACAAGTCATTGTACATAACGCCTCCTCGATATTGCGGATTTTCAGCTATCTTACCTTGTTATCGGCCAGTTGTAGATAAAATGTACTGATTTACACATGTGCACTCTCGCCTGTAAAAAAATCCTCACGTCATTGATTAATTCGTCATAGCTTATAATTATTCTTTTGTAGTGAATGTGTATTCATTTCAATAAAAGGGGTTGCAAATGGCACCGCAATTGGCTACTGTTTGCGCGTCGAAAAAATTAAAGATTACTAAACAATGTTGAACTGCGCTTTAAACCATCACCACCATCATAGAGCATAACCTTTCAGGTTCGTGCTGGAAGGTTATTGTTTCCTTCCAGTGGCGCAGAAAAAAATTCTCGACCCCCGGAAGGAAACTTCCGGGGGTTTTTCGTTTTAAGCGCCAAAATAAATTCAGGATATACAGAGGATTTCACCATGAGTGACAGCAAAAGACTGCGAATTGCGATTCAAAAATCAGGTCGTCTAAGCGATGACAGCATCGCCCTTCTCAAAGCCATTGGCATTAAACTACAGATTCGTGACCGTTTGCTGATCGCCCACTCCACTAATCAGCCTATCGATTTATTGCGCGTTCGTGATGATGACATTCCAGGCTTGGTCATGGATGGCGTTGTTGACTTAGGCTTCATTGGCGAAAACGAGCTAGAAGAAAAAATGCTAGAGCGCCAAGCCGCTAACAAGGCATCAGATTTTGAAGTACTACGCCGCTTAGACTACGGCGGTTGCCGCTTGTCAATTGCCGTACCTAACGAGTTTGACTATCAAAACGTCACGTCACTAGAAGGTAAGAAGGTTGCTACAACCTACCCTTATTTGTTGGAGCGTTTCTTTAAAGAAAACAACGTCAATGCGAAAGCCGTTATGCTAACCGGTTCTGTCGAAGTAGCTCCTCGCGCGGGTGTTGCTGACGCCATTTGTGACTTAGTGTCAACAGGCGCCACGCTTGAAGCGAACGGTCTACAAGAAGAAGAAGTGATCTTCCGTTCTAAAGCCGTATTAATTCAACGTGCTGACGGTGAACTCGACGACGAAAAGCAAGCGCTCATTAACCGTTTGGTACCTCGTATTGATGGCGTAATGCAGGCCAAAGAAAGCAAGTACATCATGCTACACGCTCCTAAAGCCTATTTAGAGCAAGTTAAAAGCCTACTTCCCGGTGCGGAAAACCCAACTGTGCTGCCTCTCGCGGGTAATGACGATACGGTTGCCGTGCACGTCGTGAGCGCAGAAAACTTGTTCTGGGAAACCATGGAAAAATTAAAGGCATTGGGTTGTAGTTCAATCCTTGTTCTACCTATCGAAAAAATGATGGGGTAATGATTGTGAGCACGTCGATGATCAATTGGTCTTCTCTCACGCCATCTGAGCAAACGCAAAGTTTGGCCCGTCCAGCGATGGCCCAAGCTGAAGCGTTGCGCAATACCGTCGCCGATATACTGAGCAATGTGCTCGAAAACGGTGACGCGGCGGTGTTGTCGTTCACTCAGCGCTTTGACTGTGCGTCGTTAACCGCATTACCGCTAACTATTGAAAAGCGTGATGAGTTAGCCAGTCGAGTGAGTGAAGAGGTAAAAGCGGCGATTCAAGTGGCGTTTAACAACGTTAAACAATTCCACGAAGCCCAACAACCTCAAGATATTCGCATTACCACTACTCCTGGTGTGGTTTGTGAGCAGCGTTTTACTGCGTTAGACGCCGTTGGCTTGTACATTCCAGGAGGCAGCGCACCGCTTCCCTCAACTGTGATGATGCTGGGTGTACCCGCGTTAGTGGCAGGGTGTGAACGCAAAGTCTTATGCACGCCCCCCAACCAAAATGCAGAAATTGCTCCTGAAATTGCCTACGCAGCCAGTTTGTGTGGGATTGAAGAAATTTACCTTTGCGGCGGCGCGCAAGCCATTGCGGCAATGGCTTTTGGTACCGAAAGTATTGCTAAAGTTGATAAGATCTTTGGTCCAGGCAATAGCTTTGTTACTGAAGCGAAGCAGCAAGTGAGTCAACGCCCTGATGGCGCGGCCATTGATATGCCTGCCGGCCCTTCTGAAGTGCTTGTACTTGCAGACGGCAACGCCGATCCAGCATATGTCGCCTCGGACTTACTTTCGCAGGCGGAACACGGCCCAGATTCACAGGCCATTTTGGTCAGTAACAGTGCTGAATTAATTGCACAAACCAAAGCTGAGGTGAGTCGTCAGTTAGCTGAGCTTTCACGTACCAGTATTGCTAGCCAAGCGATGGAACATGCCCGATACATTCTGGCCGATTCTATCGAGCAAGCTATCACTGTGAGCAATCAATACGCGCCCGAGCATTTAATAGTGCAAATTGATGATGCGCGCGATTATCTGCCCAAAATAAAATACGCAGGTTCGATATTTTTAGGCGCTTGGTCCCCCGAATCGGCGGGAGATTATGCCTCAGGCACCAACCACGTGTTACCCACATATGGCTACGCGAAAAACTACTCAAGTTTAGGTTTACTCGATTTTATGCGCCGTTACACGGTTCAAGAATTAAGTGCTGATGGCATGCGTAATCTCGGCCCCGCAATTATGACGTTAGCTCAGGCTGAAGGCCTTGATGCCCACGAAAATGCGGTAGCACTTCGCATGCAAAAACTTGCTTCTATTGATGTCAGTAAGGATAAAAAATGAGTCTGGCAGATAAATTAATTAACGCCAATTTGGTGCCACTAAAGCCCTATGAATCGGCTCGGCGCTTGTTTTCTGGTGGTCAGGATTGGCTCAACGCCAACGAGTCGCCTTATGCCAACGACTATGACATCGATAGCAACCATTTTAATCGCTACCCTTCTTGCCAACCCGATGAGGTGGTAAATGGCTATGCGCGTTATGCACAAGTAGACAAATCTCAACTCATTGTCACTCGTGGAGCTGATGAAGGCATTGAGCTTTTGATCCGCACATTCTGTACACCGGGTGAAGATAAAATTTTGATTTGCCCACCCACATACGGCATGTACGCCATTAGTGCTGAAACCTGTGATATTGGTGTGGAACGCGCGCCATTATTGCCCGATTTCAATCTAGATGTACCAGCCATCTGCGCCCACGATGATGTGAACCTGGTATTTATTTGTGCGCCAAATAATCCAACCGGTACGCCGGTTAAACGCGAAGACGTGATCGCAGTATTGGAACACTTCCACGATTCAGCCATTGTGGTACTCGACGAAGCTTATATTGAATTTGACCCCACAACCACATGGGCGAATGAATTTGATAACTACCCCAACCTTGTGGTGTTGCGTACTTTGTCGAAAGCCTTTGCGTTGGCAGGACTTCGCTGTGGCTTCACATTGGCGTCGCCGGAAATTATTGGTGCGTTAATGAAGGTTATTGCCCCATACCCTATCCCTGAGCCTGTGGCACAAATTGCAGCACAGGCGCTCAGCCCAGAAAAGCGCGTACTGGTTGAAAGCCAAGTGGCCTTTATCAACCAACAAAAAGTATTATTGGCCAGCGCGCTAGCCAGCAAACCTGGGTTTGAACTTATTGGTGATACACGAGCAAACTTCGTTTTGTTCCGTTATGAAAAATCCAACGAGTTAATGCAGTATCTGGTATCAGAAGGCATGTTAATTCGCGACCAATCTAAACAACTCAATCTTCAGCATTGTTTACGCGCAACCGTAGGAAACGAAGAGCAAAATGCTCGCCTACTTAGCCTTATCGATGCATTTTTAGCTAATACGGGAGCCTGAACATGAGTCAGCAACCTATTTTATTTATCGATCGCGATGGCACCTTGGTTGAAGAGCCGCCGATTGACAAGCAGCTCGATACTCTCGAAAAGCTCGCCTTCGAGCCAAATGTCATTCCTGTGCTATTGCAATTGCAAGCAGCGGGTTTTCGCTTAGTCATGGTGTCGAACCAAGACGGCTTAGGCACCGACAGCTTCCCGCAGGCTGATTTTGACAAACCTCATGATGCCATGATGGCTATTTTCACTTCTCAAGGCGTACGTTTTGATGATGTGCTTATTTGCCCACACTTTGATGAAGACAACTGTAGTTGCCGCAAGCCTAAACTGGGCCTTGTGAAAGATTATCTACAACAAGGCAAAGTAGACTTTGCCCGCTCATATGTGATTGGCGATCGTGAAACCGATATGCAATTGGCTGAAAACATGGGTATTCGAGGCCTTCGCTATGACCCAAAAGACAATAACTGGCTAGCGATAGCCAAAACCTTATTGTCGAGCGCGCGCATTGCTGAAGTGGTACGTACCACCTCTGAAACCGATATTCGTGTGCGCGTTGATTTAGATTCCACTGCAAAATCCACAATCCAAACTGGATTGGGCTTTTTCGACCACATGCTAGATCAAATTGCCACGCACGGTGGTTTTGAAATGCAAGTTACGGTAGATGGCGACTTACACATCGACGATCACCACAGTGTGGAAGATACTGCACTGGCACTGGGTGAAGCGCTGAAGAAAGCACTGGGAAACAAGCGTGGTATCGGCCGATTTGGGTTTGCTTTACCAATGGATGAATGCCGCGCCGAGTGCATCATGGATATTTCCAATCGCCCACATTTGAAATTCGAAGCAGATTTCAGCCGTGATCAAGTGGGTGAAATGGCCACCGAAATGGTGCCGCACTTTTTCTATTCACTGGCACAAAGCATGGGCTTGTCTTTGCACTTGAGTACCAGTGAAGGTAATGCTCACCACCAAGTAGAGAGCTTGTTTAAAGTATTTGGCCGCGCACTGCGTCAAGCCATTACTATTAAAGGCAACGACTTACCAAGCAGTAAAGGAGCACTCTAGTGAGCCAAAAAATCGTTATTGTGAATACTGGCTGTGCCAATATCTCTTCAGTACGTTTTGCGTTAGAGCGCTTAGGTGTGCAGGTTGAAGTGTCTGATGATACCCAAGTGATTAAATCTGCTGACAAAGTGTTCCTACCCGGCGTAGGCACAGCATCAGCGGCAATGAAAAGCATTAATGCCAAGTCGCTGGTATCCACGATTCAATCGCTTACACAACCTGTGTTAGGCGTGTGTTTGGGCATGCAGTTGATGGTAGAAAGCTCTGATGAGAGCCGTGACGGTAAAATCGATTGCTTGAACCTGATGCCAGGCCATGTTGGCCGTATGCAAGTGGGCGAGCGTCGCTTACCACATATGGGCTGGAACACGGTCACACCCGCACATCAAGACTCGCTATTTAAAGGTATTCCAGCCGGCACATATTTCTATTTTGTACACAGCTTTGCCGTGCCTGAATATGAAAATACCCTTGCGAGTTGTGATTACGGCCAGCGTTTTTCCGCCGCCCTGCAATACAACAACTTTTTCGGTGTGCAATTTCACCCAGAACGCTCTGGTGAAGCCGGCGCGCAACTGCTAACTAATTTTGTGGAACTCTAAATGATCATTCCAGCAATCGACTTAATTGATGGCGCGGTAGTGCGCTTATATCAGGGTGATTACGAACAAAAAACCCAGTATCAGCTCGACCCAGTCGACGTGGTACACAGTTATGCTGACCAAGGCGCTGAGTGGTTACACATTGTGGATTTAACCGGCGCGAAAGACACCAGTAAACGCCAGTTATCACTCATCCAAAGCATGGTAGATACCAAACGCATGCAATTTCAAGCAGGCGGTGGTATTCGCTCTGAAGCCGAAGTGGCCCAATTACTAGAATTAGGCGTAAGCCGTGTAGTTATCGGTTCATTAGCCGTTAAGCAGCCTGAAATGGTGAAACAGTGGGTGAAAACCTACGGCAACGAACGCATTGTGCTTGCCCTTGATGTGAACATTGACGAACAAGGCAACAAGATGATCGCCACCCACGGATGGCAAGAAAACTCTGGTGTAAGCCTAGAAGCCGTACTAGAAGACTTTGCCCAGGTAGATGCGAAACACGTACTGTGTACCGATATTTCTCGCGACGGTACGCTACAAGGCGCCAACGAAGCCATGTACCGCGAAGTGTCAGCGAAATTCCCTGCAGTTGCGTGGCAAGCCTCCGGCGGCATTGGTGGCTTAGACGATATTAGTGCATTGCGCCCTTCCGGTGTACAAGGCGTGATTTTGGGCCGTGCGTTATTGGAAGGAAAATTCACCGTTGAGGAGGCAATCGCATGCTGGCAAAACGGATAATCCCTTGTTTAGACGTTCGTGATGGTAAAGTGGTAAAAGGCGTGCAATTTCGCAACCACGAAATCATTGGCGACATTGTGCCCTTAGCGGAGCAATACGCTAAAGCGGGCGCAGATGAACTGGTTTTTTATGATATTACCGCCAGTTCAGACCAGCGCGTAGTCGATAAAAGTTGGGTGAGCCGTATTGCCCAAGTCATCGATATTCCTTTCTGCGTTGCAGGCGGCATTAAGTCGGTAGAAGATGCGGGACGCATCTTAGAGATGGGCGCGGATAAAATCTCGATTAACTCCCCTGCTCTTACTAACCCAGATCTCATCAATGAACTACACGACGTGTATGGCCAACAGTGTGTGGTGATTGGTATCGACAGTTTCTACAACAAAGATAACGGTCAATACGAAGTGTATAAGTTTACCGGTGATGAGTCGCGTACCCAACAAACCAGTTGGCAAACCTTGGATTGGATCAAAGAAGTACAGCAACGCGGTGCAGGCGAAATTGTACTGAACTGTATGAACCAAGACGGTGTGCGTAAAGGCTACGACATTGACCAACTCGCTGCAGTTCGCGCTGTGTGTGATGTGCCGCTTATTGCTTCAGGCGGTGCGGGTGAAATTGCTCACTTTGAAAGCGTGTTTAAACGCGCAGATGTCGATGGTGCGCTCGCCGCCTCAGTGTTCCACAAAGGCATTATTGATATGCAGGAACTCAAATCATTTTTGTCTGACGCTGGCATTCCCATGCGCGTTCGTCATACAAACGCATAAGAGATAAATCATGCAAATTACAACAGAAACTCTCGCACAATTAGCGTGGGATAAAATGGACGGTTTACTGCCTGCCACGGTACAAGATGCCGTAACCGGCAAGGTGTTAATGCAAGGCTACATGAACGCAGACGCCGTAGAAAAAACCCTGTCGACCAAACAAGTGACTTTTTTCAGCCGCTCTAAATCTCGTTTATGGACCAAAGGCGAAACCTCAGGTAACACCTTAGATTTGGTCGATATCAGCAGTGACTGCGATAACGACTCTATCCTTGTGCTTGCTCATCCTAATGGCCCAACCTGCCACACGGGAACAGAAAGCTGTTGGTCACAAGGCCAAACCTCTGATTTCACCTTTCTTGCTGACTTAGAGCGCGTACTCGCAGCGCGTAAAAGTGCTGATCCTGAGAGCAGCTACACCGCCAGCCTTTACGCGAAAGGGATTAAGCGTATAGCGCAAAAAGTGGGTGAAGAAGGCGTAGAAACCGCATTGGCAGCCACTGTGCACGACAAAGAAGAGTTGAAAAACGAAGCGGCAGACTTGCTTTACCATTTAACGGTATTGTTGCAAGCCAGCGATATGTCGATGTCAGACGTAATTTCAGTATTACGTGAGCGTCACAGTAAATAATCGCGAAATAACGTCATCCTCAAGCCGATTTTACCTCGTGTGAAATCGGCTTTTTATTGCGCTTTTGTCATCTGCTTGGCAGCGTTTTTCAACCGATTAAGCAGAGCCACGTCCATATCTCGATTGGCTGCGAGATACCCTACTACCGACAAATCAGGGATCACTTTCACCGTTTTTACTTGCTCTGGGGTCAAACCGACATTACGCGTCATCTCTCCCACCAAATTAGGATCTTCAATGATCATATCAACTTTGCCGCTAAGTAAATAATACCAAGAACATTGAATATCGGCACAACTTAGATAACCGTCACCTTCGACAAGACCTTGTTTATTCAGCCAGCGCTCACCAATGTCACCACGCTGTACCGCCACGCTGTAGTGTTTTAAATCGTCCCAGCTTTCTAACACAATTGGTTTGTTGGACGCCAAAGTAATAAAGGCCAAATTAAACTCTGCAACTGGCATGATCCAATGAAACTTATCAATTCGCTCTGGGGTTTTCGCAATTGAATAAATCAAGGCGCGAGTGGAACGCGAAACACTAAATTCAGCACGAGCCCACGGGTACATAAAAAAATCGGCTTCCAGCTTTGCCAGCTCGACTAAACGTTTCACTTTGTCCGTGGCAAGCCCTGCAACCTTGCCATTTTCGAGGGTCTGATACGGGGGTGAAGATTCAGTAAAGACTAATAAAGGTTGATTTGCACTAGTAGTGCATGACACAAGTACCAGAACAAAAAATACGTGTTTTAGGATGCTCACAAAACTTCTCAACAACGAATACAGGCTTGCCTATAACACCGTGAATTAAAAACAAATTCAACTCTGAAATAAAAAACCTTTGTGATCTTTGTCAGTTTTTTTTACACAACGGCTCAACGCCACAAAAAAACACAACAAATACAATGAATTAAAAAATGGCACAATGTCTGCTTAATGCCAAGTGTTATTGTCATTTTCAAAATGGAACGCGAACATGCTAAAAAAATTATTTATCCTTGCAGCTGTTTCTCTCTTCGCCGCCAGCGCAAACGCAGGAACAATTGTAAAAACAGCTTCAATATCTACAACAACAACCAACTACAGCCAATCGGTAACTGTTGACCAATTCGATGATTTGGGTGGCACATTAACGCTAACCTCAATTATTTTTGAACTTCAAGGCTCTGTTTCTGGGTCTGCCTTAGCAGAAAGCATGGACGGGTCGGCAACCATAGTCACATTGACGTTAGGTGCAACTCTTGAGCTTAGCACATCAACAGGCGACAGCTTAGTTATCGCTGTTCCAGAGATCGACGAAGTTTTCAACGCTAGTGCTTTCGACGGCAGTATCGATTTTGGAGGCACCTCGGGTGCAACTTATACGTCGCTTTCAAATACACTAACAAAAACTAACACAATTACTTCAGCGAGTGTGTTGAGTCAGTTTATCGGTTCTGGCACTATCTCAACAACGCTAACTGCAACAGGCAGCTCTACAGGAACAGGCGCGGGTAACCTGATCACACAGTTTTCTACCAGTGCAGCAGCTAACGTAAAAATTACTTATGTATATACAGAGCCTGACACTCCGAAAGTCTCTGAGCCTGGCGTACTCGCTATTTTCGGCGCAATACTAGGATTCATCGGTTTCGCGAACCGTAAGCGCCTGACTAAATAAAAATAATAAAAGCGTAATGACATAACAAAGAAAACCCCGAGCATGCTCGGGGTTTTTTATTGCCGATTAATATCTCATTGAATCACCGCAATAGTACATAAGCACTACCACCCATTCACTCTCGACCACACGTCCTCAACGTGTTGTTCGTTGTTTACAACAGCGTACTGCTCGTATTGCGCTCCAGTAGAACACGCATGTATCGGTAAAATACGCAACTGAGTGCCGAAGGCAAAAGCATCATCGGGCGCGAGTCCATCGCGATGACATATCACACCATGTTCCTGATTCGTGCTTTTTACATACCACCCATCCAATAATTCACCTTGGGCATTACACACTAATCCGTAACCACAATCTGTCATATGACTTGCTGTACCTTGATCTCTCGAAAGGCCCATCCAACCAGCATCGACCAATACCCAGCCTTTTGTTTTTTGATGGCCGATAACCGTAGTCAGTACCGACATAGCGATATCGGATACATTGCAAACACCTAATCCGGCCATAACGCAGTCGAAAGTGGTATAAACCCCTGCCCGTAACTCGGTCACTAATCCATATTGGATATTGTCGGCCAACACTGTGGGCGTAGAGCCAACAGACACCAGTTCACAGTCGAATCCCGCATCACGTAATCGCTGAGCGGCTAACGACGCTTGGTCGCATTCTTGCTGCGCCATTTCCTGCTTAGCTTGTGGTGAAAAGCATCCATAAGAGGCCCCTGCATGGGCCATAATGCCTCTAAAATGCAATGTGGGAGCTTGGCTCAATAGTGCTGCACACTGCAGTAAGTCATCGCCATGTGGCGCGATGCCGGCACGATGATCATCAACGTCAACTTCTAACACCACGTTGAGAGGCTGACGTAATTCTTCAGCAAACTCTACTAGCGCTTGTGCGCCATCGAGACTGTCTACACTCACTGTAAATTGATGAGCACGTTGTCGTAGCGAGTCGATAAGTGGAAACTTATTCGGCGTAATACCAACGGCGTATAGAATGTCTTGATAGCCAGCAGACGCAAACACCGCTGCTTCTTTTAAGGTCGACACGGTAATGGGCGTACCGACCGGTGCGTAATATTCCGCCGCAGACAAACTTTTCAGAGTTTTGACATGGGGTCGAAAAGCTAAACCGGTGTTTTGCACATGGTTTTTTACTCGCGCAACATTGCGTTTGAACACCTGCTTGTCGATTAGACAAGCTGGTGTAATAAGGGCACTTAGCGCACTCACAGTATCGCGCCCATAATCACAATAAAGAGGTTGTATAAACTCAAAAACAATAATGCAGCAAAGGTGAGCATCATGCCGGTGACGCGTTCTTTCGATACCCCTTCACTTTTGCCCAAGCCGATTGCGTGAAATACCCGCCCCAATAAAATGAGAGCGCCGCCTAGATGTATAGGCCAATCTGCAGCAATATTGAGTTCTAGTACACCAAGCAAAATCAACAATAAAGGCACGTATTCACTAAAGTTACCGTGTACTCTTGTCGCTCTGGCAAGGTCGGCCGAATCTCCTACCCCAATGCCCACTTGGTCGCGCCTGCGAAAGCGAATTACATTGATCGATAAACCCAAAAAAAGTAACCCAAGTAAACTGGCGTAAATGGCTGTTACCGCTAGCATATATATCTCCATATTTTAGTTGTGCAATCACTATAACTGAATTCACCGTACTCCCCTATCGCTAAGGGAATTTCAGGCACAAAAAAACCGCATTAAAATGCGGCTTTTTTTAGAAATCTTTTCGTTAAGCTTAGCCTAACAATGCACCAAGCTGCTCACTCACTTGGTCAACAGGCTGTGTGCCGTCAAGCTTGTGATATGCACAATTACCTGACTCTGCTTCTGCGCTGTAATAATCAACCAATGGCTTAGTTTGCTCATGATAAACGCCTAAACGCTTACGCACGGTTTCTTCTTTGTCGTCATCACGGATAACAAGGTCTTCACCCGTTTCGTTGTCTTTACCTTCCACTTTAGGTGGATTGTAAACCACGTGATATACACGGCCTGAAGCTGGGTGTACACGACGACCGCCCATACGCTCAACAATCACGTCGTCTGGCACGTCGAACTCGATACAATGGTCAACTTGAATACCCGCTTCCTTCATCGCGTCAGCTTGAGGAATAGTGCGAGGGAAACCGTCTAGTAAGAAACCATCTTTACAGTCGTCTTGAGCAATACGCTCTTTAACCAGACCGATGATGATTTCGTCGGAAACCAATTTACCTTCGTCCATGACCTTTTTAGCCGCCAAACCCATTTCTGTGCCGGCTTTAATTGCTGAACGCAGCATGTCACCAGTAGAAATCTGAGGAATACCGTATTTCCCCATTAAAAACTGCGCTTGAGTACCCTTACCTGCACCGGGTGCGCCAAGAAGTATGATTCGCATATTTGCGTTCTCCGCTTTAATTTATCTCTGACGGCACTTTACACATTCCCACAGGGTTAAACAAGTATAAGCAACCCTTAATGAATAAGCTTAAGACTAATAGCGTATAGTTTTTGTACCACCGTACAATCATTAACCTTAATTTTACTGAGGAATTATTTTTATCAATGATTACTATTTCTGTAACTTATTTAATTTAATAGCTTTTTATGCTTTAAGTCGACATTTACTAATTACTGAAATAAAAAACGGGCCATAAGGCCCGTTTTAGTAATACAACTAGAGAAAATTTGGCTTATTTCGCCAAAGACATTAGCAAGCTGTTCATATTTCGCACAAAGCTAGCCGGATCTTTCAAGCTACCTTGCTCCGACAATGCCGCCTGGTCAAACAAGACTTCAGTCCACTGTTTAAATGTGTCTTCATCTTGTAAATCTGCCAGTACTTTTACCAATTGATGCTCAGGGTTGAGTTCAAACTGGTATTTCACTTCTGGCACTTCCTGACCCGCAGCTTGCATTAACTTCATCATTTGCGTTGTCATGCCATTGTCGTCAGCAACAATACACGCAGGAGAATCGGTCAAGCGATGAGTGAATTTCACGTCGATAACTTTGTCGCCTAGGGCTGTTTTCGCGCGCTCAAGCACACCCGCTACTTCTTTTTCCGCTTCTTCTTGTGCTTTCTTGGTTTCTTCGTCATCCATATCGCTGAGGTCGACGTCGGCACGAGCAATAGACTGGAACTGCTTCTCGTTGAAGTCAGTTAAATGAGACATCAACCACTCGTCAATGCGCTCACCCATCAACAACACTTCAATGCCTTTCTTGCGGAAGATTTCCAAGTGCGGGCTGTTCTTCGCAGCTTGATAGCTATCAGCAGTAACGAAATAGATCTTATCCTGACCTTCTTTCATGCGCTCGATGTAATCGGCCAGCGATACATTCTGTACATCGCTGTCGTTGTGCGTAGAAGCAAAACGCAGTAAGCCAGCAATCTTTTCTTTGTTCGCGAAGTCTTCAGCCGGACCTTCTTTCAACACATTGCCGAACTCAGCCCAAAACGATTGGTATTTCTCGGCATCGTTTTTCGCCATGCGCTCAAGCATTTGCAATACGCGCTTAGTACAGCCTTGGCGCAATGCTTGAGTGACTTTGTTATCTTGTAAAATTTCACGCGATACGTTCAATGGTAAGTCGTTGGAATCCAACAAACCTTTCACGAAGCGCAAGTAAGTAGGCATAAACTGCTCAGCGTCATCCATAATAAATACGCGCTGTACATACAGTTTCAAACCGTGTTTTTGGTCGCGATTCCACATATCGAACGGCGCTTTGCTAGGAACATAAAGCAAGCTGGTGTATTCGTTCTTACCTTCAACACGGTTATGCGCCCAACTTAATGGATCAGCGTAGTCGTGAGAGATATGCTTGTAGAACTCTTTGTATTCGTCTTCGCTGATGTCAGACTTATCACGTGTCCACAACGCTGTTGCCTTGTTGATGGTTTCCCATTCGCCAGGCTGGCCAGGGATCTTCTCACCATCAGGGCCTTCAGACTCTGCAACTTCGTCTTTCCACATTTGAACGGGAATGCTGATGTGATCAGAATATTTATTGATGATCGAACGAATACGCCAGTCATCGAGGTATTCTTTTTCGTCGTCGCGAATGTGAAGCACGATTTCGGTGCCACGGGTTGGCTTGTCGATATCAGCAACGGTAAATTCACCTTCGCCTTCACTGGTCCACTCTACGCCTTTTGCGGTGTCTTCACCGGCAGCGCGAGTGCGAACAACAACCTTGTCGGCAACGATAAATGCAGAGTAGAAACCCACACCAAACTGACCGATCAGTTGAGAGTCTTTCGCTGCATCGCCAGACAACTTGCTAAAGAAATCTTTTGTGCCTGACTTCGCGATAGTACCGAGGTTATTAATCACCTCTTCGCGAGTCATACCGATACCATTATCATTAATTGTTAGTGTGCCGGCGTCTTTGTCAGTGCTAATTTTAACGTGCAGCTCGCCATCATTTTCGTACAAGCTGTTATTTTCTAGCGCGCGGAAACGCAACTTATCCGCTGCGTCAGCGGCGTTTGACACCAACTCACGTAAAAAGATTTCTTTGTTTGAGTACAAAGAATGGATCATCAGTTGAAGTAGTTGTTTTACTTCAGTCTGAAAACCAAGGGTTTCTTGATGGGCTACTTCAGCCATAAACCAGATTCTCCTAGTTAAATGGAATTATGTTCAGAAACCGAAGTAAGGACACCCGATCGCCTTTTCAAGATGCAGGCGAAGAAAAAATCACAGAAAGTAAGGTTATTGTAGAGAATGTATACAAGCCTTGGCCGGCCAACTGGGCGAGAGGATGAAAAGGGCGCAGACCAACGCCCGATGAGACCACTTAGGGTTAAATGGGCCTACGGCCAGAAAACGCGTGAGTAAGAGTATTCCCGTCAATATATTCTAGCTCTCCTCCAACAGGTACACCATGAGCAATACGTGTTGCGTTAATAGACAATCCACGACACATTTGGGCAATAAAATGTGCCGTTGCCTCACCTTCAACAGTGGGGTTAGTGGCAAGAATAACCTCACTCACTTCGCCTTGCTTCAAGCGAGTTTCCAACTCGTTCAGCCCGATCTCGTCAGGCCCTATCCCGTCAATGGGTGACAAATGCCCCATCAACACAAAGTAAGTGCCCTTGTAACTGGAGGTTTGCTCGATAGCGAGCA
The DNA here is from genome assembly GCF_056161325.1 of Alteromonas sp. ABE4_545. Lineage (NCBI taxonomy): Bacteria > Pseudomonadati > Pseudomonadota > Gammaproteobacteria > Alteromonadales > Alteromonadaceae > Alteromonas > Alteromonas sp. ABE4_545. The sequence goes on along the minus strand of NZ_JBSWYY010000012.1, from coordinate 17,041 downwards.
CATCTTGTGGGCTTTCCACCACACAAATCACCCCACTTGCTTGGCGTTCAGGGTGCTGACAAATATCACACACATCCTGTTCAGTAAAAGTACGACATTCGCGGCAATGACTGATGTGCTCCATTGCATTATGCAACGCCGCACTCAAGGCTAATGCACCATTGCGATTACGCTCCAGCAAATGAAAAGCCATGCGTTGGGCACTTTTGTTACCCACGCCAGGTAAACAGGTCAACGCATCAATCAATTCAGAAAGTAAGGGGCTATATTTCATTTAAATCGTACTCATCATCACGTAATTCGGGCTTATAAAGACCATAGCTTTATAAAAGTCGTGAGAGTTTATCGCAATCTTACTCAGATACCAAAAACTCAAAGACGCGAATTTTGCTTGCATTATGAACAATCTGGAAATAGACTGCGCTCGCTTAATACAGCAAACACCTATTCACTATCACACTATTAGCAAAGGAGAAAAACAATGACTTATTCGTTCAACACCTTTGCAGGTCTATTCGATAACTAGCCAAAGCCTTCAATAAGACTGATTGCTTTGTTGCAAAGCTATCGTCGAAGCTTGTGACTTCGCGTTGCAAGTACCCGATCTGCCAATTCAATTTACTTTTTCATCATTTTTCAATCGCTCTTTGAATGAGCAAGGAATTGGTATTATGGGCACATCCGTCCAACACATTACTGATAATGTCAGCCTGATCGCGTCTAAAGATACGTGGATAGAAGGCTTGGCAATTCAACAACTCATTAAAACATCAGAACTTCCCGGCATGAAATACGTGGCGGGCATGCCTGATTTGCACCCCGGCCGAGGCTATCCGATAGGTGCGGCGTTTTTCTCAACCAATAAGCTTTACCCTGCCCTTGTGGGCAATGATATTGGTTGCGGTATGTCGTTTTGGCAAACCTCAATGAAAGTGTCTAAAGTCAATGCCGACAAATGGGCCAAAAGGTTAACGCATATTGAAGCACCGCTAGATGATAGCTGGCAGACTTTGGTTGAAGGGAGAAAATCAGACAAGCAAATAAGCACGTGCGAGTTTGATATTGCCTTGGGAACCATAGGTGGCGGCAATCACTTTGCTGAATTTCAAATCATCGACGAAATCTACGATACACATGCGGCTGAAACACTGCTGCTTGATAAAAGCCGTGTGCAACTGCTTGTGCACTCAGGCTCAAGAGGGCTTGGCCAGTCGATTTTGGTAGACCAGGTTTCGCGCTTTAATCACGACGGACTCGCCGACACGGATTCAGCTTGCGTAGATTATCTAAAGCATCATGATGAAGCCTTACGCTGGGCGGAACTCAATCGTGAACTCATCGCATTGAGATTTATGGATGCTTTACGAGCCAAAGGCCAATGTATTCTCGACGTGAACCACAATGTCGTGTCTCAGCAAGTGATAAACGGCAGCCAAGGCTGGCTACACCGAAAAGGCGCCACACCGAGCGACAAGGGCTATGTCGTCATTCCCGGCTCTCGTGGCGATTACAGCTTTTTAGTGAAGCCTTTGCCCTTTGAACATGTAACGATAAATCTACTCTCTCTCGCTCACGGGGCGGGTAGAAAGTGGAAACGCGGAGAATGCCAAGGAAGACTCAGCCACAAGTACAAACGAGAAAATTTATATCGTACAGACTTTGGTAGCCGCGTTATCTGCGGAAATAAAGAGTTGCTGTATGACGAAGCGCCCCAAGCATATAAAAGCTGTGAAAGTATAATCAGTGATTTGGTTGATGCAGGGCTCATTGAGCTAGTCGCGCGCCTAAAACCGGTTTTGACTTTCAAAACTAACGGGAGCTGCTCGTCGTGATTTTACTTCAACTCTCATCGGGCCAAGGCCCCATAGAAAGCAGTCAGGCCGTAGGCCTAGCGCTTCGAAAAATAGAAGCACAATGCCGCACTAGCGGCATTGCATTAACTATTGTTGAAGCTACGCCGGTACTAAACGCCAATGGCTGTTACAAATCGCTACTGCTTAAGCTTGAATCAAAAAGCAACGCTAAAGCCGCGAAACGTGTAGCCGAGTATTGGCAAGGCTCCATGCTGTGGATTTGTCAGAGTCGCCACCGCCCTAAGCATAAGCGCAAAAATTGGTTCTTCAACGGAAGACTCTATGAGTTTGATGAAAGGCAATTTGATAGCGACATTACCTATCGTACTTGTCGTGCCTCAGGCGCTGGAGGTCAACATATTAACACTACCGACTCCGCCGTTATCGCGACCCACACCGCAACAGGCGTGAGTGTACGAGTAGAAAGTGAGCGCAGTCAGCATGCGAACAAGCGGATAGCGGTAGGCTTGTTACTGCAAAAACTCGCGAATTTGAAAGAGGAACAACTCAATGCCAATGAAAAATCTCGCTGGCAACAGCATTGGGGCCTTGAGCGGGGAAACCCAAATCGAATATTTATTGGTGAGAACTTTGCGGAGCGCCGTACTTAAATTGATGTCTGCTGGGTGACTTGCTCATAAACAGCAATGCACAATTACCCCCTGAGCAACTTAAACGCCCGGTGATAAAAACCGGGCTTTTATGGTTTAGCGTAAATGCCTGAGAGCACTCAATTAAACGCCGTATTTAAGTGTTATTCGTAGTGACGTTCCATCCACATTAGCTGCATTTTGAGTTCGTTGATCTCTTTCTTTGCATCAGCTAATTCATCAACAAGCGCACGATCCTGAATTGTGTTTTCATCACGTAAATTTTTAAGAGTATTGGTATCTTGTTGCGACATAAGTATTCACCACGATTTGGATTGGATTTAGGGCACGAATTCTGTAACAAATAAAGAAAACTTACAACATCAATTTCATAATTTCAAAAAAACAAGTAAATACCTGATATTAATTTCATAAATAGTCGTCTCAATCAACGACCCAAAAACCTTTCAGGTCTGTAGCCACTCACATGAAAAGCCACTAACCACATGATTTAATTCACTTATTTATACTTAAGCGGATACCAATAAGAAATTAGGCGATTAAAACAACCTAAATATTGGGCTTATAATAAATGTAATAAGACATGAAAACTTTCATTTAAACAAAATCAAGGAGAACTTATAGCTCACTATCGGTGCAATGTAGAAAGCACATCGAAGTAGAAACCCTGATCGGCATAAGCTACGGCTGTAAATTTCTGCTTAACAAAATTATTCGCAAAATCCTTCTTATTTCCCTAGCTTACTTCATATCTAATCTTGAAGCCCTTTCAATCGATATTTGTTCATTTAGGTAATTATAGGAAATACATGTAATGAAGAAGTATTCAGAAGAAGTTCTAGATGCGATCAAATCAGCCAAAGGCGTGAGTATTCATAACGGCAGCTTACGTTTGCAATTTAAAGTACCTGATAAAACATCAGCGATTAGGAAGTCTTTGGCATATCCACCTACCACGAAAAATATTGACTTAGCAGTTTTGACACTAGCTAACATTTCGTATCGTGCGCCTTACCAATTAAGACATACATTTGCGAGTCAGCTACTCACCGCTGGATGCGATGCCACCTGGCTAGCAGCCCAAATGGGGCATAAGAACTGGGATATGATTAGCAAAATTTATGGCCGATGGATTTCCAAAGATAACCCAGAATACGCCCAAAAGATGGCAGATATGTTGGGACAAGCCTATTAACGAAAAAGCTCTTGATAAGAAAAAGCCCCCAGTAGTTGGCTATTTCCAACTACTGGGGGCTTTTTTATGTCGTATCATCGCTGAATTGTTAGCGATAATTATTGCCCCCTATTTGACCCCATGCACTTGCGGGAGGCTAGAGACCAATAAATACAAGGGATTCAGACTAAAACGGCATTTTGAAGCCAGGAGGTAGTGGCATACCGCCTGTCACAGAACCCATTTTGTCTTTGCTGGTTTCTTGAACGCGACGTGCTGCATCGTTGATTGCTGCTGCAACTAAATCTTCTAGCATGTCTTTGTCGTCATCATCCATTAGGCTTGGGTCAATCTCTACGCGACGTACGTTGTGGTTACATGTCATGGTGACTTTCACCATGCCTGCGCCAGCTTCACCAACGACTTCCATTTTAGCGAGTTCTTCTTGGGCCTGTTGCATGCGCTCCTGCATTTGCTGCGCTTGCTTCATGATATTTCCCATTCCACCTTTGAACATGGCTATTCTCTCTTCTCTGTTAACTGTAAATTTGCTGGTATGTGAGCATTATCGTGTAAAATTCACCGATAGCAAAGCAAGGTAAACGCATTTGCTCACATGCCGACGCATTATCTGGGTTGAATTGTTCCGTCGATCACTTGTGCGCCGAAGGTTTGAATTATATTTATGACCGTTTCGTCAGTTTGCAAGACATCTTTTGCATGTTGCATTCTCATTGCGTTCACTTGTTGTTGCAAACCAAAGGGCGTTTCTGCTGGCTCTCCAACAGTAACACTCAACGATACCGTTTCACCTAGCACTTCCACCAATGCATATTCCAACTGCTTTTGAGTACTCTCGTTCAACAAATGCTGCTGCGATGGGTCGAGCTCTAAATGCACGTTGTCGCCATCACGAGTAAACGCTGAATGCAGCACCAATTGTTTCAACAAACCGGCTACTGGCATGCGCTCAACAAGGGCGGCCCAATCATCAATTTGACTAGCAAATAATAACTTGTCGCCATTCTCTAGATACGCTGGCAACGCGCTGTGATCAACCTGTTGCGTTACGGCTGGCTCATCCTCTGCTTGATGGCTAGGTGCTTGCGCATTTGGCTCACGGTATTCAGTTTGAGCTTGTGGTGCTGAGCTATTTGCATTTTGTGCATCAATGCCTACCGATGTATCAGCAACACGCTCAAACTCATGATGTGTGGATGAATCTTTGTGTTGAGGTACCTGAGAATAATCATCCATTGGCCCTTCTGTCACCCAAGGTGGTGGCTCATCATTGCTGCTACTTTGAGTCGGCGTAATCGGTGCTTGTTGCGAAGCAGTATTAGACGCGAGAGCTGAAACTCTCTGACTCTCTGTCGACGACGTTGATGGCCTTACACTAGCCGGCTCGACAACCTCTTCTGGCGTCGATTCAACTTGGCTAGATGTTACGGGTGGCTTAGGCTTGGTAAATCGTGAAACGTCAGTAAAATCCGACGTTTCAGACTTTTTTGTTTTCGCCTCGGGCGCCTCCCCGGCACCACGCTTCAAGCGCTGACGCAACGCCAACATATCTTGGGTTGACGTAAGCTGCTGTTCTGGTGTCGCTTGTGGGGCCACAGGCGTATGTTGTGGCTCACCATAATGCTGAACCCGCTGAGCATTAGCTTGTTGCTCAAGTTCAGCTTGTTCGTGCATTAAGGCCTGCTGCTCGTGATAAGCGTCATCGTCATCATAGGATGGTGGCGCTTGATCATAAGACATATTTTGATGAGGCTCTGGCTCTGGCTCTGGCTCTGGCTCTGGCTCTGGCTCTGGCTCTGGCTCTGGCTCTGGCTCTGGCTCTGGCTCTGGCTCTGGCTCTGGCTCTGGCTCTGGCAGAGAGCTTTCTACAACGGTTGGCTCAGAGGCAACAGGCTGAGTTGCGGCTTCTGCCTGCTTTTGTTCTGCTGAAGGTGTTTGACTCGTTACATCAGCCCCTGAGGTAACATGGTGGATCGGTGACGCTTGATGAACGATCACGGCTTCACCATCTTTAATGGGTGAAGATGGTGCGAACGTCACCATACGTAATAACGTCATTTCTAGCGCGCTTCGACCATCAGCCGCATACGGTAATTCTTTTTTACCAGTTAACGCAATTTGATAGAGTAGTTGCACTAACTCGGGTGAAATCTTTTTCGATAACTGATAAATCGCACGGGCTGACGTAGTTTCTAATTTACACGCATCGGGCACCCATTGGGTCAGCGCGATTTGGTGCAACAAGCTCGCAATTTCTGACAATACCTGGCCATAATCAGGTGCCTGTTCTGCCATCGACTCAACAATAGCAAGTACGTCTTGGGGCTGCTTTTCAACCACGGCATTAAGCAACTTGAGCAACTGATGCCTGTCCATCATACCCAGCATATCAGTAACAATATTGGCGATTACTTGGTTATCGCCTTGGGCAATGGCTTGGTCGGTTAAACTCAATGCATCACGCATACTGCCTTGAGCAGCGCGTGCTAACAAGTTCAGTGCTTGTGGCTCTGAATGAATGCTTTCTTGTTCAAGAATATGAGTAAGCTGACCAACAATTTGCTCTCTCGACAGTGTCTTTAAATTAAATTGCAGGCAGCGAGACAAAATTGTAATCGGTAGTTTTTGTGGATCGGTAGTCGCTAGCAAGAACTTCACATGAGGAGGCGGCTCTTCCAGCGTTTTTAATAACGCGTTGAAGCTGTGCTTCGACAACATGTGTACCTCATCGATAAGGTACACTTTGTATCGGCCTCGCGTGGGTTTGTACTGCACGTTGTCGAGCAGTTCTCGGGTGTCTTCCACCTTAGTGCGCGATGCCGCATCAATTTCGAGTAAATCGACATAGTTACCTTGTTCGATTTCTTGGCATGTACTGCATTGGCCACAAGGGTTCGCACCCATGCCTTCATCGCAGTTCAAACTCTTCGAAAAAATACGCGCAATCGTGGTTTTACCCACACCTCGTGTGCCGGTAAATAAATAGGCATGATGAAGACGATTATTTTCAAGTGCATTGGTGATGGCAGTCACTACATGTTCCTGCCCCACTAATTCACTGAACTTTCCCGGACGCCATTTTCTGGCGAGAACCTGATAGCTCATGCGCGATATGATCCTTATTCGCCGTCAAATTCGCACAATGAATAAGACGTAATACCGGCTGCGGTGAGTCTGTTTTCACCATTTAATTCAGGCAAGTTAATAACGAAAGCAGCATGTTCAACAATACCGCCTAATTGACGAATTAGCTTTGCTGATGCGTCAATCGTGCCGCCAGTGGCCAATAAATCGTCTACCAACAACACGCGTTCGCCAGGTTTGATGGCATCTTTGTGAATTTGCAATGTGTCTGTACCGTATTCAAGCTCATAGCTTTCGCTTACCACTTCACGCGGCAATTTGTTTGGCTTTCTTACCGGCACAAAGCCCACACCCATTTCGATTGCTAGCGGCGCACCAAACAAGAAGCCTCTTGCTTCTGTACCGACAACTTTATCGAACTGTTGGCCTTTGTAATGCTCTAGAAACAACGCAATACAACTACTGAAAGCTTTGTGATCTTCCAATACACTGGTTACGTCTCTGAACATAATGCCCGGCTTGGGGTAGTCGGGCACGGTTTTTACTACTGATTTGATGTACTCTGCGGTCACACCTTATTCCTTACATCTTGTGACAGAGCGTTACAAATAGAAGGTTACCCAACCGAGGATAACGTGCATAAGTGGAAAGGCGAGTAAGGTTACTACCGAACCCAAAAAGTACCACCAATTGTACTTCTCTTTGAAATTACCATGATCAGCCATCTGCACTACCCATCACATAAAAGTCAAAATTTTAAGCCGTAAATGTTAATCGAATCGTGTCTCGATTGACAGCCCTTCTCACTGTTTCGTGTCGAGATTGTAAGGAAAAACCCAACTACAGTCTCAGAAGCATAGCGTATTGGTGGTTAATTGCTCAGGAATCTTTATGAAACTCGTTGGTTCAAGGCTTGTCAGGATCGGAATAATAAATAATATGACGTTCAGACCATTCTCTGAACGTTTCACTTAAGCCTTGTGTTAGCACAGTCAGCTCCATATTCGGCATAGTTACTTGAATGTGATCTAACACGGTTTGAAAACCAGCAGGGCTTACGCATTCCATATAATTCGCCAGATAGGCGGTCATGGCGTTCAATTGCATAAACTGCACGTCATCTTGGCTATCGCGATAAACTAAATAGTAATACTGCCCTGTACTCTCGGTAGGCTGGAACCCTTCGCTAATTTGATGCACCGGATAAGCATACGACACCACATCAGCCAGAGGGGAAAAATGCCAGTTGCCCGATTTCAGTTGAGTCGTACAAAAAGGCGGCAAATCATCTGGCAACGACGCACGCCGAATACTCACATCAAGCTCAATGTATTCATAATGTGCCAACTCAGCCAAAAACACAGGATCGGCTGCCGTCATGTCATATTCATTAGCCAGAAATTCGACAAACTCTTTGCTTATCTCAACGAAATAAGGCGTGCGGCACGAATGATGAACAAAAAACTGCCGCACTAAAGCTCGCCAATCTTGCGTGCTATAAAGCGACTTTAGAACAGGAAAGCCATTACTCACAAAACCCATGATATTGTTAAAGAATAAATCTTGGTATACGGCCAGACGGCGGCGAGCATCTGGCTCAGCTAAGGTCGTTTCGTGGGGTTGACGAATCGCTTGCGCGAGTGCAGCTTGTACCTGTTTAAAGGGCATTCAGGCTATCCCCTTATCCACGGCTTGTTCACGATAAGCCTCTTGTTGGATCTGTTTTATTTTCGCCACTTCTTTCAATAGCTCTTGAATCGGTGGAATATTAAAATCTCTTTCTAGCAAAGTCGGAAAAACGCCGTGTTGCTGATAAGCAAGTGCTAACAACTCCCACACTGGCTCGATCACATCAGCGCCATGGGTATCCACTTTTAAGTCGTCTGCTTCATCAAAATGCCCCGCAATGTGACCATACACAATTCGGTCAGAAGGTAGCCCTTTGATAAAGCGCGCTGCGTTGTAACCGTGATTAATACTGTTTACGTAAACATTGTTCACATCAAGAAGTAGCTGACAACCCGACTCAGCAAGCACTGCATTGATAAAATCTAACTCCGACATTGCTTGCCCAGGAGCAAGATAATAAGACACGTTTTCCAGTACTAGCGGGCGCTCCAGAATATCTTGTACTGTGCGAATTCGCTTGGCGACGTGCTTGACGGCTTCTTCCGTAAAAGAAATAGGCATAAGGTCATACATATGCCCTTGATCAGAACAATAACTTAAATGTTCGCTATACAACCCAATGTCATGCTCGTCCAAAAAGTGCTTTATCGACTTAACCAACTGTAGGTCGAGTGGATCGGTGCTACCAATTGACAATGACAACCCGTGTGTTGTGAAGGGTGCCTGAGTCGTGCACTGCTTTAATTGCTTTTTAAACCGCCCTCCCAAAGGTATCCAGTTTTCTGGCGCAACTTCCCAAAAGTCGACCATTTCGGGGAGGTGTGGTAGCACCTGTTCAAACATTTCACGGCGCAAACCTAAGCCTGCGCCGCTGAGCGAAGAACGAACACTCATCATTTAGGCACGGCTACCGCATTTACCTTCGCCACATTTGCCTTCTTTTTTAGCCTTTTTATCTTTGTCGGCTTTGTCTTTCTCTGCGCCGCATTTTCCTTCCCCGCACTTCCCTTCTTTTTCGGCTTTGTCACCACCACATTTGCCTTCGCCACACTTCCCTTCTTTGTCAGCCTTTTCGCCACCGCATTTGGCTTCTTTTTTGGCTTTATCTCCGCCGCATTTGCCTTCTTTATCGGCTTTATCGCCGCCGCAATTACCCTCTGACACAATTTGCATGTAGCCAGCTTCGAGTTGGGTCATTTCAAAAGGATTAGCCGCGGCATTTGCTGCTGTGCTGGTCATGGCGCCAATAACAACCGCTCCCAAAGCAGTGGCAACTGTAGATTTGTTCACTTGTTTCATAATGAGTCCTCTATCAACCTAATTTTGTTTTCATTGGCGCACATCACTTGATTAACGCGCTTAAACCAAAAGACCTGTGACACTGAGCATTTCTTTCAAACAATGTTAATAATAGTTGTTTTGAATATTTTTTTGTAAGGTATTTCAACCATATACCATTAAAAATTTTATGCTCATAAAACTGTTTCGCTTTATTCCCGAACTGTCGGTAAAATAGCGCTCCCGCAAGTAAGTAGGCCTTCCAATAGTGAAAAATGCAGTCATGGCCCTGAGGCTGGAAGAATTAACACAATCTACCCGCCCTTTTTATGCCAGAGGCAGTAGAGTCGTTCGATGTGAAGGGTGCCTCTTACCCGAAAATGCGTGTTTATGTGACTTAAAACCAATGGCGAGTGCGAAAAGTGCCGTCGCTTTCTTGATGTACAAAGGTGAATGCTACAAACCTAGTAACACGGGACGTTTAATTGCCGACGTAGCCGAAGAAAACTACGCGTGGACTTGGTCGCGAACCAACCCGCCACAAGCACTACTCAACATGATAGACAACCCGCGCTATCAGCCCATTGTTATTTTTCCGCATGACTACGTAAAAGAAAACTTGCGCATATCTACGGTGCCTCAGAATGAAAAAACACCCTTGTTTATTTTTCTGGATGGCACGTGGCGAGAGGCAAGAAAGATGTTTACCAAAAGCCCTTATTTACACGCGTTACCGGTATTGGGTATTACGCCCACACAAGACTCAGATTACTTGCTGAGAGAAGCCGCGCACGACTACCAGTTATGTACGGCTGAAGTGGGCATAGAAGTGTTGAAAATGGCGGGTGATAACCAAGCAGCGGAAGATCTCAACACCTACTTTATTCAGTTTCGGCAACACTATTTGCGCGGAAAGTCTCACTTAACGGAAAAACAACAACGGATAGCCCAAATAGCCGAGTAAACCAGGCTCTCTTGGCAACGGTTTACTCTTCGGCCTTGTAACCAATTCTAAAGCCGCCCCAATGCTTGTTATGCACATAAATAGGCGCAGAAAGGTCGTGCATCACCTCACCAGTATCGCGTTTATAAGTTTGAAGTAAAAAGGCTTCTGTATTCTTGCCGCATCGAGACCCCGTGTAATCGTCGAAGATCCGCTTGGTACGACTTTGCGCCAAATCTTTTTCGTAATTGCCCGTCATAGGATGACTGAATTTTTTGTTGTGCGTGGGGAAATACCCGTTTTGATCAACTGCACCAGCATAAATAATGAAATGGTTAGCATCTAAAATGGGCTCTTGAATACTGGGCAGTGATTTGTCGGTAAAACTATCAAACCCCGTTTGGTATTTTTGTGGATTAGTATTGGGTACAGGTTGGTAATTAAAATCAAATAGGACTTGCTCGGTTATTGTGCCCTGCGCAATCGCTTGCTCAAATAACTGACCAATTTTACTTGCTGCTTGTTGGGCAATATCCTGCACAAGGCGATTGCGGTTACTCAATTCAAAATGCCGCAATTGCCTAAAAATATCTTCCGTTCTGTGGCTCAAGGCCAAGACTTTTTCCGACACATCATTGAGATCAGATTCAAGCGAGCGTGTGTTTTCGTGTAACTGAAGCGCATTTGTACTAATACCGCCATTCGTTTCATTGTGCACTTTTACCGTGTCTTGCATGTGTAACATGGCTTCTGTTGCTTCGGCTGAGCTTACACTGCTTTGCTGGATCATGTCAGAGGTGGTGGTAACAACCTCCGACATTGCTTGACTCGCCATCGCAACCTTTTCAATTGCGTCAACCGAATTTCGACTACAGGTGTTTATTTCAGACAACACATTGTCAATCCCTTGCGTGGCATCCGCCGTTTTCTTGGCTAGGTCTCGCACTTCATCGGCTACCACGGCAAAGCCTCGCCCCTGCTCACCGGCTCGCGCAGCTTCAATAGCGGCATTCAAGGCAAGCATGTTTGTTTGGTCAGCTAATTGATTAATTGTTGTGGTGATTGAACCAATAGACTCCGCGCTTTGGTTTAATTTACCTAATAGGCTTTTGGCGTCTTCAACTTGCTCTATAAGTACAGCTTGTTGCCCCAGCATTGTGTTGAGCTGCTCGTTACTTAACTGCGTTTTATGATCAGCGTCTGCCATTTTTTCTTGTGCGCTGCTCGCGTAGTGGATAAGTTCTTTGTTGCCCTCTTCAAGCAAGGCAATACGATCAGCAATCTCCTTTACGTTATCCACTTGCTGCTTGAACATTGCAGCGAGTTTATCCATAAAGTGCGACACATTAGCGCCACCAATAGCAATTGCACTTGCTGCTCGGCTGATCTTTTCGCCGTGTTCACTGGTGTGCCCTGAGATTTGCGAATCAGCATCCTTGTGTGCAGTAGTTTCGTCGGCGCGATTTAGCCACCCCCACGCGATACAAATAAGTGCACACGTGATCGCTACAGCCCAAAAAGGAAGTGAGAAGTAACCACCTATGACAACAACAATAGCGACAATCAGCGCTTGAAGAATGGATGTATTCACAGAACCTCTACACATTAACAATGAATTAACATTAATATAGACACAAATTTGTAATTGCGTGTAATAGTTAAGAAAAAAATCATTTCAAATACTATGAGCAATTAGTATTACGACTTTATATGTAGGTGTTATGTTTATCGCGAATAGCGCCTAACAAACGGCAATATGTTCAAAACAAAGAAGCGCGGATATAAAAAAACCCGCATAAAAGCGGGTTGTTTTATTTGGCGGAGAGAGAGGGATTCGAACCCTCGTTAGGGGTTAACCTAAACACACTTTCCAGGCGTGCGCCTTCAGCCACTCAGCCACCTCTCCAATTTTTAGTTAAATGCCGTGGAGCAATTAACTGAAATTCGTCGTTGATGCGATATCAACAAGCGCGCGTATAGTAGGGAATGCCGCGCTCTGAATCAAGCAATTACAGAAAAAAACGCCCTGTTCGCCGATTTATTAAGCGTTACTGACTTGCTTTGCTTTTAATTGCGCAGAGAAATCAAGCATGCGGTTTAACGGAATCATCGCTTTTTGACGTAACTCCTCACCGACAAAGATTTCATGCTGTGCACTATCAGCATCTTCCAATAACGCATTGTGAATAGCTTCCAAACCATTCATTGCCATCCATGGGCAGTGCGCGCAACTTTTACATGTGGCGCCATTACCTGCCGTGGGCGCTTCAATAAAGGTTTTATTGGGTGTTAACTGCTGCATTTTATAAAAAATGCCTTTGTCAGTTGCCACAATAAACATCTCGTTCGACATGGTTTGCGACGCGGCAATCAGCTGACTTGTCGACCCAACCGCATCGGCCATATCTACTACACTGGCTGGCGACTCAGGATGCACGAGTACTGCTGCATCAGGATACAAGGCTTTCATATCCTGCAAAGCTTGTGCAGAAAATTCATCGTGAACAATACACTCACCTTGCCACATCAGCATGTCGGCACCCGTTTTCTTCGCGATATACGAACCTAAATGACGATCTGGCCCCCAAATAATCGGTTTGCCTAGGCTGTCTAGGTGTTCAACAATCTCTAGCGCAATACTAGAAGTGACCACCCAATCAGCACGCGCTTTTACTGCTGCAGAAGTATTGGCGTAAACCACCACTGTGTGATCTGGGTGCGCATCACAAAATTCGGTGAATTCTTTTTCTGGGCAACCTAAATCCAACGAACAGGTGGCTTCCATGGTCGGCATAAACACGCGTTTTTCTGGGCTGAGTATTTTTGCTGTTTCACCCATGAATTTCACACCAGCAACCAGCAAGGTTTGCTCTTTCGCGTCACGTCCGAAGCGAGCCATTTCCAAAGAGTCAGCCACGCAACCACCGGTTTCTTCAGCCAACGCTTGAATTTCAGGGTCGGTGTAATAGTGGGCAACCATGACCGCATCACGCGCTTTTAACAACGCTTTAATTTCAGATTTTAATGCGGCTTTACGCGCATCAGAAAGCACCGCGGGCTTAGCGGGGAATGGATAATTAATTTGCTCGACTCTGAATGTAGCTGCCATTTCCTGAAAACTCAGTCACTGTTGTTCTGGGCCGCGTATTATACATGAATGTCACAAAAGTTACATATTGTTTGGCGGTAAAAAGTGTCGCTTGTCCTTTGTACACACCACTCATAGCCACATTTGCGACTACATCACATTTGTCTAGTTTTGTAAATTCTGCTTGATATTAGCTCTCTTTTCTCACATTTATCGGTAAGCTAGTACGTGGCTATTTTTTGAGGTTGGTTCCATGCGTCTATCAATAAGTATCAAACTGGCAGTGATACTGTTTACTCTCACATTGTTGGTGTTGTTTCTCACTTTTGGACTCACCAAACTCAATATTGAACACCGTGCTCATCAACGCAACATAGCTATAATGCAACAGCATCTCCAGCATATGGCGCGAGTCATCTCACAACACTACCAACGCGATCCTCGGTCGTGGCAGCAATTCGATGACACGGCGCTCACTCAACTGCTCTCTCGTATGCCCAATAAAGACGCGCGTAACCGATTTTTGCCTCCTGTGTTTCCCCAACGCGCCGAACCACCACCTCGGTTCGACTGGGAATTTACACTCAACAATACACAAGTTATTGATGCGCAGAATAACCGGCTCGCTGGCGCTTCATTTAATGAACAGGCAACAACCCTGTCTCAGCCCATTCGCGTGCAAAACGATACCCTTGGTTACATCAATGTTTGGCTGAACGGATACCCATTTGATGACCACAACCTACTCGACTCACTTCGCCCTTTGTTGCCAATACTCGCAGTATCGTTACTTCTCGCATTGGGAATATCACTGCTTATTGCATTTATGGTAACTCGGCCGATTAAACATATTGCAAAGCGGCTTCATACCCTTTCAGCCGGCGATTACTCAGTTAACGACAAAGTGACTCGCAAAGATGAACTCGGTGCTTTGATGATGGATGTGAACCACTTGTCTGCTACGCTCAACCACAACCAGCAAAGCCGCCACCGTTGGTTTGCTGATATTTCTCACGAGCTACGTACGCCACTCACTATTTTACGCGGCGAGATAGACATGCTAAAAGACGGTATTGTAGAGTTTAACCAAGAAGCGTTGCTCTCGATTGACCAAGAAATTCAACGACTCCGTGCGCTTGTGGACGACCTCTATCAACTTGCTCTCTCGGATGCTGGCGCGCTTCGGTATCATTTTGCTAGCTTCAACCTAACCGATTTTATCGCCCAATTAGTGAGCCAATACCAACCGCGATTTGCCGATGCGGGTTTACGTGTTAGCGTGCAATGTTTGGCCGGAATTACGATCAAGGGCGATGAGCAGCGTTTAACTCAGCTTCTGACTAACTTGTTTGAAAACACCCTGAAATATACCGATGCGCCTGGGCAGGTCAACATCGCCATTACCGAGGAAAAGCACACCGTACACCTCACTATAGAAGACACGGCTCCTGGCATCACCACGCTAGACCCCATGGCTTTGCTAGAACCCTTGATTAGAGAAGATCAATCTCGCAGTCGCCACTCGGGTGGCGCAGGTTTAGGCTTAGCGATCTGCAAAAATATTGTTGATGCACATCAGGGGAATATCACCTTATCTCACTCGGCATTAGGTGGTTTGAAAGTGGAAATAACCTTTCCAGTATTGAGGAAAACATGATGAAGCGTGTATTAATTGTTGAAGATGAAGAAAAAATAGCGCGCATTCTCGCTGCCTATATGAAAGAAGCCGGTTTCGAAACAGAGTCCGTTTTCCATGGCAACAACGTCATCGACACGCTCTCTTGGTTCAAACCCGATTTAATCCTACTCGACCTCATGCTGCCGGGGCAGTCGGGCAAGGTATTGTTCCCGCAGATAAAAGCCATTTCTGACGCCTTGATCATCATGGTCACGGCAAAAATTGATGATATAGACAGGCTAATTGGGCTAGAAATGGGCGCGGATGACTATGTGTGTAAACCCTTTGTTGGCAGGGAAGTCGCAGCGCGAGCGAAAAATATGTTACGCCGGTTGGACCAAGCATCGCCCGCGCCCCAAAGTCCAACTCATTGCGGCGCAATTCGCATCGATACACAAACTCAAACCTGTTATGTCAATGAGCATCTTATTGCACTAACACCGGTCGAATTTAACCTGATAACGGTATTAATGCACCGCGCTGGCAAAGTCATTTCGCGAAATGTGTTAATGGAGCAAGCCTACGGCGACGACCATACCGTCAGTTTTCGCACACTGGATAATCATGTTAAAAACCTACGTGTAAAACTAGAATCTGCATTGGGTGGGCAAGATGTGATCCAGTCTGTATATGGTGTTGGTTACAAATTAGCCCTGTAAGATACAAATTTATACAACCATTACAGCTTTTAACACGTACTGTGAGCAGACCTATCGGTTTCTTCTTACACAAGGACACAGTATGCAACACCTGTTCAAATTAGGACGTATTTCTCTTGCCGCCGCAACGCTGGTTGCAGGCACACTATCCACCCCATTGATGGCGAATGAAGCACCGCCAACTCAGCCCCCAGAAGGTTGGCTATGGGGGGTAGGCATTGCTACTAGCCAAGACATCTACCAAGGTTTCGATAATCGAGTGGTCCCCATCCCCATTATTGGCTACCAAAGCAAAAACCTTAGGGTGTACGGCCCATTTGTAGATTACACCTTTGCCCGTTATCACAATGTCGCGTTTAGCGCGTTAATCTCACCACGGTTTGCCGGTTATGATGAAAGCGACAGTAAAGTCTTTGCGGGAATGGATGACCGAGACATGTCGCTTGATCTTGGTGTTGGCATGCGCTTTAACGTCGACAAACTCAACTTTCATGTGAAAGCCTTGGTCGATACCTTGGGCAAATCAGAGGGTTATGAACTTGAAGCGAGAATGAGTCGCCGCTGGCGTTTTGGTCCACTGGTTGTAGAACCAAGTGTGGCGATTAACTACCGCGACGAAAACTATGTTGATTATTACTATGGCGTAGAAAGCCATGAGGCCACCTCTACGCGCGCTTATTACGAAGGTGAGGACAGTATTAATTACGAGCTAGGTATTGGCGTGTCGATGCCTGCACTTGGCGGTATGACGCGATTGGGGCTGGCTCACAACTGGTATGGTGATGGAATGGCAAACAGCCCACTCACAGATTCTGACACAGCGTGGAGCGCCATGTTTTCTTACACACGTATGTTTTAACCCTTCTAAGCCTTGCCCGTATGTGGGTGAGGCTCATCCTTCGGGCCGCGCTAGGCTCTTCATCATTAACGGGGGACACCCGCATTCATTAAACTGATTTTGCGAAGAATCATTTAATGGAGAGTACAGATGTCCCACGCAGGTACTATTTTAGGCATAAGTGA
>NZ_JBSWYY010000011.1:0-129862 GCF_056161325.1 Alteromonas sp. ABE4_545 | reverse complement strand
AATTGGCTTTTCCAAAAGTATTATTAGACCACTGTGCAATTTCCATCATCATTTACTCTCACAACCAAGTTACAAGATCTGATCAGAGTGAAGAGATAATGTTCAAAAAAATCCCCACTAATTTCTTAGCGGGGATTTGTGTATAAGAGACAGGCTACTTAGCCGCCTTTTTTATGTTTCGCGTTTAAAACCGACTACTCAAAATGTCACAGTTGGGCCAAATACGCTTGGTAAAAGCGCCATTTATGATGTATTTTCAGTGATGGGTCGATAACAATTATTAAAGGGGCGCTCGTTTGCTTAGCCGTATTTCTCGCACGCACTCTGACTTGCAAGTTCAATCTAAGCGAGATGCCGTCGATCTACTCTACTCCAATGCGCTCAATGGCCTGTTAGTCACTATCATCAGCTTAAGCGCTCTCGTATTCGGTTTTAATAATACCTTTGGTCACGACTTAAAAGTCTCTATTTGGCTCGTTATGGTCGGCGTTCTTGTACTGCGACTTGGCGACACCTTTTATTGGCGAATTCGGCTAAAGGACGTTGAATACAACCCAAACCAAGCTTACTTGCGCTTTATTATTGGCACAGTACTTACGACAATAATTTGGGGTATTTACACCACGCAACTATACGACGATATGAGCGTGATGGAATTGGCAACCACCATGGTCGTGGTCTCGGCGATGGCCGGTGGAGCCGCGACCGTATTAGCGCCAAGCAGGCTGGTATCGGTTTATTATTGCTCGGCAATGATATTGCCATTATCGCTACTGGCAATTTTAGACGAGCGACCAGACTTCGAAGTTATTGGCTATTTGGGCTTGTTGTTTTGGGTCGCCATGCTTATGGCTTCCATTAAAGCCTATGAGTTTGTCGCCAGCGCCATTGCCATCAAACACAAAAATGACCAACTCGTTGCACTTATGCGTGAAGAGCGCAACGAAACCACTCGCGTTAATGCCGAGTTAAGAGAAAGCAACCTAAAACTTGATCAGGCAAACGCTACGTTAGAAGAAGAAGTAACACGCCGAACAGACGCCATACATCGTTTGTCGAATCGCGACCCGCTTACCTCATTAATGAACAGAGCTGGCTTTACTCGTCACCTCAACAATATGCTAAAAATGAGCGCCCAAGGCCACCACAGCTTAGCGGTACTGTTTATCGACCTCGATGGGTTCAAACAAGTAAACGACGGTTTGGGTCATCAGGTTGGTGATATCGTTTTAGCTGAAATTGCTAACCGACTCACGCGTTTTTGTGAAAGTGACCACCTAGCCCGTTGGGGCGGTGACGAATTTGTGATCGTATTGCCTTATGCTAATCGCGATACCGCTATTGCCGTTGCGCAAGCCGCTCGCAGTAGTATTACCAACCCCATCGTTGCAATGGAAAACCAAATCTCCTTGGATGCCACAATTGGGATAGCCCTCTACCCTGACCACGGCAGCAAAGCTCTAGATTTAGTACAGCAAGCCGACCTCTCTATGTATGAACAAAAACGCGCTCAACGTGGCACGGTCGGGGTGTATTCTCAAGAGATCTTCGAAAAGCTCAAACAAGAGCAAGAATTGAGAGAAGGGTTGAAGAACGCGATAGAAAACAAAGAGTTTTATCTTGTTTATCAGCCTATTGTTAACGCCAAAGACGGTTCGTTATGGGCCGTGGAAGCCCTGATTCGGTGGCAGTTTCAAGGCCAACTAGTCGGCCCAGACACCTTTATTCCGCTGGCCGAAAAAGCCGGATTAATTAATGAAATTGGCACTTGGGTGCTACATCGCGCCTGTATAGATGCAGCTCAATGGCCTCTTGATGATGTTGGCGTGTCGGTTAACGTATCGGTGCCACAACTCATGGATGAAGGGTTTATTAAGGTGATCGACAATGTGCTGACCACCTCGGGTTTATCGCCAGAGCGCTTACATTTGGAAATTACTGAATCAATTTTTGCCGACGATAAAGCCCAACTCAATAAACAAATTAACGCGCTGAAAGAGCGCCATATTAAAATTGCTATTGACGATTTCGGCACCGGATTTTCGTCACTGAGTCAATTGCAGTTGCTTAGCTTCGACCACATCAAAATTGACCGGGTTTTTGTTCAAAACTTAGAAGAAGGCAGTGATACAATTATAAGAGCAACCTTATTGATGGCCCAAGAATTTGGCTGTCAAACCGTGGCAGAAGGCATTGAAACGCAAGCTCACGCCGACAGGCTGTCTTCAATGGGTGTCACTTGCTTACAGGGATACTTCTATTCCAAACCTCTGGAAATAGAAGGCCTCATCAATTGGTATTACACACAAAAATCAGAATAAATATTTCATGGCACAACTCTATTTTTATTATTCCGCGATGAATGCGGGAAAGTCGACTTCTCTTCTCCAATCAGCTTACAACTACAGCGAACGAGGCATGCGTTCGGTTATTTTTACCGCTGCACTTGACGACCGTTATGGGATTGGCAAGGTCACCTCTCGCATCGGCTTGCAATCAGAAGCCCACTTATACACCAAAGACGACAACATTTTTGATGCCGTGCAAAAGCTACATCAAGACGCACCATTGTCTTGTGTGTTCATTGATGAGTCTCAATTTTTAACAAAAACACAAGTTCGACAATTAGTCGATGTGGTCGACGAACTCGACGTGCCGGTTTTGGCCTATGGTTTACGTACGGATTTCTTGGGAGAAACCTTTGAGGGGAGCCACTATCTCTTGGCGTGGGCAGACAAGTTGTTCGAGCTAAAAACCGTGTGTCATTGCGGCCGTAAAGCCAACTTTGTGGTGCGTTTAGATGAAACCGGCAAAGCCGTAACACAAGGTGACCAAGTTCAAATTGGTGGCAATGATACATACGAATCAATGTGTCGCAAACACTTCAAAGAGCTCGTGTGGGGTTAGAACAACATGACGCTGACCAATCGAAGACAAGTGGTCTTAATCACTGGCGCAAGCGCAGGGTTAGGAAAAGGCATGGCAAAGATCTTTGCCCAACGAGGCTATGATCTCGCATTGTGTGCACGGCGCTTGCCAGCTCTGAACACTACCAAGGAAGAATGCCTCGCGCTTAACCCTAACATTCGCGTTGAAATTTTATCGCTAGATGTCGACGATCACGATGCCGTATTTTCAGTGTTTGAACAGTTTATGTCGTTGTTCGGTATTATTGATAAAATCATTGTGAATGCGGGTATTGGCAAAGGTGCTTCTGTAGGTACGGGGCATTTTCACGCCAATAAAGCAACCGCATACACAAACTTTGTTTCCGCATTAGCGCAGTGTGAAGCCGCTATGATGCGATTTAGAGCCCAAAACCATGGGCATCTGATTACCATTTCATCGATTAGCGCCGTACGCGGTTTTCGCAGAGCGCTAACTGTTTATGCCGCCTCTAAAGCCGCGTTAACCGCGCTTACCGAAGGCATTCGCATTGACACGATTAATACGCCCATTAAAGTGACCACCATTCACCCGGGTTTTATTCGCACCGATATCAACAAAGATGTCGAAAACGTGCCCTTTATTGTCGACACTCAAACAGGCTGTAAGGCCATAGTGAATGCCATTGAAAAAGCTCCTGCTAATGCCTATGTTCCGGCTTGGCCTTGGCGAGTATTTTGGCCTGTTTTAAAAATCGCACCGTTGAAGTTTCTCAGGAAATTTAGCTAAGTTATTGTGTTTTCTTGACATCTGCGCATAGTCTAAGGACAGTAGATATACCTTGTTCAACATGGACGACTATGCGCTTCTTCACACTCTTTTTGTTTATATGCAGCTATGTGGGCTTTATCCCACAGGGATTGAGCGAACACCTTGAGCATGACCGCCTAGCACAGCGCATAGATAACGCAGCCGAACAAGCTCTACAGACCTTTCACACTCCGGGTATGGCAATTGGCATTATTAAAAATGGTCATATCTCCTATTTGAAAGGGTTTGGCGTTGCTGATGTCGATTCACAAACACCTGTCAGCCCCGACACTTACTTTCGCTTAGGCTCTACCAGTAAAGCATTTACTGCGTTATCGATGGCGATGTTACTGGAGCAAAATCCTAATCTCACTTGGCACACCCCAGTAGAAGCCGTACTGCCCAATTTTGCACTGTCTGATCCTTACGCATCCAGAGCCTTTGAGCTAATCGATTTACTGACCCATAACAGTGGCCTTGCAGGTGGCGCTGGTGACAGCATGCTGTGGCCTGAACCGTCGGGATTTAGCCGAGATGAAGTTGTACAAAACCTCAAAAATCTCACGCCACAAGCTCCTTTCCACAGTCAATATGGTTACAGTAATGTACTGTACATCACCGCAGGACAAGTGGTAGCCAAGGAAGCCAGCACAGAATGGGGCAACTGGGTAGATACCCATATTATGCGCCCACTAAGCATGCCTTGTTTTGCTGGTGCTGTACCACTTAACATTGCTGCTGAAGCTGCACGCCCTTATGACTATGATACCGCCCAAGGCTTTGTGCCTATCCCTCGTAACGCAATTACTTCAGAGCCTTTAGTCTCGTCGGCGGCCGGCGGCGTGGTATGTAATGCTAGGTCAATGCTTAAATGGATAGACTTCTGGCTTCAAAGTGAGAATGAAAGTGAACACGTGACGTCTGGTAATCAACTCGGCGTATCGAAAGCCAGCATAAACACCCTATTGTCAGCCCGAACTCTGCTCCCTATCAGTGCTAACGACAAAAAGTGGAACCATACCCATTTCAAGCAATACGCGCTTGGGTGGCGACTTTCAGACGTACTGGGTACACAGGTTATTTCCCACACTGGCACCCTATCTGGGTTTCAATCTTACGTAGCATTTATTCCCGATTACCAAACCGGCATTGTAGTATTAAACAATGGGTCCAACTCAGGCGCTCGCCAAGCAATAACGCAAACCTTCCTACATGGTGTGATTGCGCCCGACGACACCCAAGACTGGGTTAGCATGGCCCTCGAAAGTCGCACTGACCGCATTGCCCGATATGTGCAAAACCACCCGACTCCCCAAGGAACAGGAAAGCTAATCAGGCCTGCCGAACGCTACGTCGGCGTGTACCATACTGAATGGTTTGGCGACGCCGTAATTAGCAATGGCAGTCCACTGCGTATTCATTTAACCAAGATGCCAATGATGAAAGGCAGACTGGTGCCATTCGACGGCGATCGCTGGAAAATAGAATGGGACAATCGCAATGCCTCAGCGCCGCATTTTGCCGATTTCACCGTGTCTCCCAACGGTAACGTGAGTCATTTTACGCTCGCGCCTTTTCAACTCGACATTCCTTTGTATCACTATTATAGCGATATTACCTTTGTCAAAGCTGAGCAAAAGGAATGATAACTACGTAAACAGCCGCGAAATGTGCGGAAATTCCGTCATAAACCTTATCAAATAGTTGAAGATTGCCCGCAATAACTTGCGAAACCAGCTTGATGTGATTACTTTTAAGTAATTGCGATTGACCTAATCTTTCTATGTTAGATATCGACCCCCTCACTGATTTAACCATCAAGTTAAGCCGCCAATCTCTCAGTGACAAAGACAAGCACTTAGCGATTTGTCAGACGATTGCGGCGTCAGTTAACACCGCCAACAGGGTGAGCCTGTGGTGTTTTAATGCCGAGCGCACAGAGATATCATGTTTGATATTACTCGACCACGGCACTCCTCTCGAATTTGACGAGATAATATTAAGGGAGGCCGATTACCCTGAGTATTTTTCGGCAGTAGTAAACAACGAGATTGTGGTTGCTTCTGATGCCCGTAGTCATGACGCAACTCGCTGTTTTAATAAAGATTACTTTCCGGCTAATGATATTTATTCACTGCTTGATTTTGTGTTTCATCAGCAATTTCAACCGATCGGCGTCATTTGCTGTGAAGCTGTTGGCAAACCAATCGAGTGGTCGGAAAAAGATATTGCGCTAATTAAGCGCACGGCGAGAATTACTTCCATGTTTTATTAATCGCTGCGTTCCCCCTACTACCCCACCCCAAGCTTTAACCATTAAGCACAAATAAAACCCCAGCAAAATCCTTCACTTAAAAACAAAACTTAATTGATTAAGCTATTATCTTGCAATTACCCCAATCTTGACTAATTTTACATTTGTGTAACACAAGTACACTTTTTTAATCGATTCGGGGCACACTTATGAGCAAATTCCCAACCTTTAAACCAGCGATGTTGTCGATTGCCGTTTCAGCAGCATTGTCATCCAGTCTGGTTTTTGCACAACAAAATAGTAATCCCGATACCAGTAACGTTGAAGTCATCGATGTGAAAGGTATTCGCGGTTCATTAATTCGTGCACAAGCTATCAAAATGGATAACTCGTCAATTGTTGAAGCAATTTCAGCCGAAGACATTGGTAAATTGCCAGATTCATCAATTGCAGAATCTCTTGCTCGCCTTCCCGGCCTAGCTGGCGAGCGCAGAGGAGGACGAACGTCTGGTATTTCTGTACGTGGTTTTAAGGAAGATTTTGTCGGTACATCACTCAACGGCCGTGAACTCATTGGCATTGGTGATAACCGAGGTGTGGAGTACGACCTGTATCCGTCAGAAATAATGACAGGAGCGGTGATCTACAAAACCTCCGACGCAACATTAACAACAACCGGCATTGGGGGCACTGTCGATCTCCAAACGGTACGCCCACTTCAGGCCTCAGAAACCTTGACCCTAAACGGGATTTACGAAATGAACGGGCGTCAATCTGACAACCCAGAGTTCGATGATAAAGGCCACAGATATGCGTTGTCCTTCGTGGAAAAATTTGCCGACGATACGCTTGGTATTGCATTGGCCATCGCCTCAACCGAATCGCCCACTAATGAACGCAAATATGGCGTGTGGGGCTACTCGGATGCCAGCGGCGCTTATGTACCAACCGGCCTCGACATATTTGCTATTTCGTCGGTACTAGAACGCGACACTTTTTCGGGCGTAATTCAATACCAACCCAATGACAAATTAAATATTATTGTCGACGGTTTATACATCGACTATAGCGATTCTGGCGTGCTACGAGGCTTTATTGAGCCGTTTTCCGCCAATGTAACCAGTGGCTCTGGTATCGATAACAGTGGGCAACAAATTAATGCGAACCCCGTGTTGCGTACCGACCCGAAAGAGATTTTAGGTGAATTAACCACGTTTGGGTTAAACGTAGAGTATCAGCTCAACGACGACTGGTCGGTGGTAGTTGATATAGCCAACAGTGAGTCAAATAAAAAAGACACACGAGGTGAATCTTACGCTGGCCTCGGTCGTTCTGGCTCACTCACTTCAGACCAATTTGGCACACGCGATTACACCATGAGCGCCGACGGTATTTATTTTACCGGTATATCAGGTATGGACTTCAGCGATTGGGACGCCATAAAACTCACCGGCCCCCAAGTTTGGGGTGGCTCTCTAGCCTCTCAAGCTGACTTTTTTGCCTCCAACGTGCTGCAAGCGAATGGCAATCCATACAGTTACCTCAATGCACAAGATGGTTTCTTAAATTCCGCCACCTTTGATGAATCACTCACTACGGCAAAAATTACCGTAAATCACCTGATGAGCGACGGCTTTTTCGTCGAAGTATCAGGCGGTTTGTTCTACAGTGATCGTGAAAAATCAAAAATTAATAACGGTTATTTCGCTACTGCTCCTACTTATCCGTTTGGCGATGGTACGGGCGCCGTTGATGGTTTGATCCCCGAAGCCTATCGCTATGGGTTGGCCGACCTAACTTGGGCCGGACTTGGCATGGTAGTGGCTTATGATGGCTACGCGCCGTACCAAGATGGCACTTATATTCAAACGCCAGCAGCGGGATTAGAGCCAGACAGACTCGGCGATACCTACGTGGTCAACGAAACCGTCACCTCTGCGTTTATCAAAGGTGATTTTGAAACCGAATTCAGTGATATGTATGTATTTGGTAATGTCGGCTTACAAGTTGTGCGTACCGACCAATCTTCTGACGGCTACATCGCCATTGTCGACTCAGACGCCACCGTATGCTCTCCCGACCCGTCGGAATGTGCAGTAAGTGGAGGAGACAAGTACACTAAATACTTGCCTAGCGTGAATATCAATATGGAAGTGGCTGAAAACCAGTATCTGCGTTTCGCTGCGTCAAAAACCATTAGTCGCGCTCGTATTGACCAAATGAAAGCATCTGGCTTTGTTAAATTTGACCAAAATATCGACCTAATTACGATCCCAAACTCAGAAGCAGCCGTTGAACAGTACGGGACTCCTTGGTCTAAATTCCAAGGTTCGCCAACCTTACGACCGCTTGAGTCTAACAACGTAGACCTGTCTTATGAACGCTATTTCGAAAATGAGGGTTACGTTGCCATCAGCTTGTTCTATAAAGATCTGGTGAATTGGACACGAGATGGTCGTCAACTGATCAATTTCACTAATGACGAAACGAACGAGGGCGCCAACTACTTTATCGCAGGGTTCCACGATCGCGTGGTGGATACCGCCGGCACCTATGGCCCTCTCGATACCTATTACGACGTAGGAGACTACGTGACGCCGCCTGACTATGGCTACTTCTCTTTCTTTGAAGACGGCTTAAAAGGTGAAGTAAAAGGCGTTGAGTTAACGGCGAATGTTCCCTTTAGTCTGCTGGCAGATGCGCTGGACGGCTTTGGTGTAGCGGCATCAGCGTCTTACATTGACTCTGAACTTGATGATGGAAGCAGTATCCCAGGTCAATCAGACGAAGTGTTTTCTGTTACCGCCTATTACGAAATGAACGGTTTTGAAATACGCGTTGCCGGCACTAAACGTTCCGACTTTTCCACATATGAGCGCGGTGGTTCTAACAAGATTTCAGAAGCCACCCGAGAGGGCGTAACACTCGTCGATGCACAGATAAGTTACGACTTTTCAGACTCAAGCATAGAGGCGCTTCAGGGGTTGCGTATTTCACTCCAAGGCACCAATTTGACCGACGTAGATGAAGAGTCTACCAATGACGTGGGCATAGTGACAGCCCGCAGACAATATGGTCCAGCGTATATGTTGAACGTGAATTACTCGTTCTACTAAGATCCCGTGTGAAGTCAAGGCCTCGCCGACTCAGTCAGAGTCACAGAGGCCTTTTTTATTGCGTTCCTAATAATTTTTACTAAATTCAAAGCATAGCGCTCATTAACGGATGGTGTGAATGGAAAGAACGTCAAGTTTACCAATCAAACACGTGGTCATTGCCGGTGGCGGCACCGCAGGTTGGATGACCGCAGCATTGATGCGCAAAGTACTGCCACAATCAATCAACATAACCCTGATTGAATCTGCCGATATCGGTATAGTCGGGGTGGGTGAAGCAACCATTCCGCCGATCCAAACCTTTAATCAATTTCTTGGTATTGACGAACGTGAGTTTCTGAAGGCAACCAAAGGGTCTATAAAGCTGGCTATACAGTTTGAAAATTGGCGCACAATTGGTAGCAGCTATTTTCACACGTTTGGCGCTCCCGGAACGAATGTCGGCTTTAGTGCCTTTCAACATTACTGGATAAAAGCCAAGCAATGTGGGCTACAGCACTCTCTATGGGATTTCGATCTCAACTACCTGTGTTGCCAACAAGGCGTATTTAATAAAATTCAAACCCAAAATCCCATTTACGATATGCCCTACGCCTATCATTTTGACTCTGCATTGTATGGGCAGTTTCTGCGTACACTGGCCGAGAAGGCGGGCGTTAGACGCATTGAAGGGACAATACAATACGTACAGCAGTCTGCTGAAAATGGGCATATTACAGGGTTACAGTTGACTGATGGCACACAGATTCAAGGTGACTTTTTTGTTGATTGTACCGGAACGCGTTCATTGCTGTTGCAGCAATCTTTAAACGTCAAATACGACGATTGGCGTCATTGGTTACCGGCAGACTCCGCGATTGCGGTTCCGTCAGAAAAAAGCCCACTCATTCCTCCCTACACGCGCAGCACAGCTCACGCTGTCGGCTGGCAATGGCGGATACCCCTTACCCATCGCAATGGCAATGGCATTGTTTATAGTTCGGGTTATATTTCAGACGACGAAGCTCTGAACCAACTCAAAAGCAACCTTCATGAACCACTACTCGATGAGCCGAGAAAAATCACTTTTAAGACAGGGCGAGCAGAACAGCAATGGGTTAAAAATGTGGTGGCTATTGGTTTGTCGAGTGGTTTTTTAGAGCCACTCGAATCCACCAGCATTCATTTGATTCAGTCTGGAATTGTCCGGCTTTTGAAAATGTTTCCACACCAGGCTATTCACCCTAGCGTGGTTGATATGTATAACGCTGAATCGAAAGCAGAATTTGAAACCGTGCGCGACTTCATCATTTTGCACTATTACTTGAACGAACGAGATGACTCTGCATTTTGGAAAGACATGCGCGAATTACACATTCCAACGCGATTGGCTCAAAAAATAGAGAGCTTTCAAGCAACCGCAGCGGTATTTAACGACACTAACGACATATTCAGAGACGCATCATGGGTGCAAGTGATGATGGGACAAGGTATCGAGCCCACAGACTATCACCCCTCTGCAGACGCCGTGCCTGAAGAAGAATTAATGGCGATGATGGAGAAAATCAAGCACGCCAAGGCACAACCATTGGCGAGCATGCTGCCTCACGACAAATTTATATCGCAGTACGTGGGTTAACACAGGAGAAAAGCGGCCTAAGCCGTTTCACCCGGCTTGATTTCGTATTCCAACGTAACCGATTGGTTATCATTCGCTAGGAACAGCGCCGCGGCTTTCCGGCCTTTTTCTAAACTCGACTGGCATACAGTGGTTAACGTAGGGCGTGTTCTGGCGGCCTCATCAATGCCGTCAAACCCTGTGATCTTAATATCTTGCGGGATCTTGATCCCCATGCTCAATGCACATTGGATCAGTTCCAGTGCAATAATGTCGCTCATACACAAAATGACATCGGGACGTGGGCTACTCGTCAGTACCTCACGCGCAGCCTGAACAGAAAAATTACCACCGCTTTCTGGAATATGCCAAATCCAATCATGGCTTATATCGACATTTTGTTCTTTCAATGCACGTAAATAGCCATCTAGTCGTCGGTGAGAAATAGACCGCTCTACATCAAAAAGCGCGCTGTCGTAAATACGACACGTTGTAGGGGCGTCAATTAATCTAAGCCCCAAAATTGCGACGTGATCACCAGGCTTCACTGCATTTTTCGCGATATCGTAGGCCGCCTGTTCATTGTCAATGTTCACCGACGGGCGCCCTTCCAAGTTAAAGTCGGCGGTAACAACAGGTTTGTCTAACGCGTTAATTTCCATCGCCAGCGCATCATTCCGAGGCGCACCATAACAAATAAACCCGTCAACAAAATCACTGACATCTCGAATCGAAGCTGAATCGCCAGCATACAACA
This sequence comes from Alteromonas sp. ABE4_545, assembly GCF_056161325.1. Taxonomy (NCBI): domain Bacteria; kingdom Pseudomonadati; phylum Pseudomonadota; class Gammaproteobacteria; order Alteromonadales; family Alteromonadaceae; genus Alteromonas; species Alteromonas sp. ABE4_545. The sequence goes on along the minus strand of NZ_JBSWYY010000011.1, from coordinate 118,442 downwards.
ACAAATGCTTTTGTTGGTCGCGTAACTCACGTGTTACGCCCTGAATAAAGGTACTGGCAACGGGGTCGCTGACAATGTAATCAATGCTGTCAGACAGCACCAAGGCGACGATATTCGACTGCCCTTTTCGCAAAATCTGTGCGGCACGATTAGGGCCGTGATAACCAATACGCTCACAGGCAGCGAGAATTTCTGTGCGCTTGGCACTCGACAATTGATCTGGGCGATTAAACGCATTGGAAATAGTGGCGGTAGATACACCTAATTGATTGGCGACATCTTTAAGAGTTAATTTTGACTTCTTCATAGTAATCTGGCGCTATGCCCTGGCTTATTATTGGTTATTGTTGACCAGCAAGAAAGTATGCATATTGGACTGCAAACCACACCTAAAGTTTACAATTTTTTTAACAATTAAATCCAATGAAAATTAGCGACTTACCCAAACTTAAACGTTTAATGCTAACCAGAGGGGTATTTTTCATCTTTATGCAATTATACGCATATAAATTCAAACAAGGAAAACGTTTAACTACGTCTTTATGCACGAAAAAGTACGAAAAAAGGGTTTTACGGCGCAACAATATCGATTAAGTATAGCCGTACTATAACGGAAAGGTACCTATTTGGTGATTTTCTCTGCAGATGAGGGTGCAATCACCACTTTATTTCTTCCTGTGGCTTTTCCCTCATACATGGCAACATCAGCCCGTTTTATCAGTGCATTCAGACTTTCTTCACCATCAAAAAACGCGACGCCAATGGTCATTGTAATCGCAACGGGAAAATCTGGATCACCGTGATACGCAACACATGAGCGCAACCTTTCTGCCAGCACAGTTGACATCTTTAGGCTACTATTAGGCAATACAACAATAAACTCTTCTCCACCAAAACGCGAGATGATGTCACTCTTGCGCAATAGCCTGTTTAAACAATTTACAACATTTACCAAGCATTTGTCGCCCGCATCATGGCCAAACTGGTCGTTAATACGTTTGAAATGGTCAATATCGAGTAACAGTAAACAAAGAGGTTGATGATCGCGGATAGCGCGGGAGAGTTCAGCGGTCATTCGAGAATAAAAACCACGTCGGTTGAGTACCCCTGTGAGAGGATCTCGCTCTGCCAAACTCTCTAACTGCTCGCGTAACATTCGTGTACGGCGTTGATAAATAATCCCCACACAAGTGCCCGAAATGGTTGCCAGTATTAACCATAAACCCGCCGATAATGTTTTATCGATAGCGCGTTTGTCGCCGGTAAAGTCTTCGATGATATCGGCTTTAAATAACATGCCTGCAATCAATAAAATAACGATTAAGGCAATACCAATGGTTTCTTTTCTATCCCCTAACAAGGCGGTGATAACAGGGAATAATGGCAGAAAAAACGCAAATTGGCTGAGAACGCCACCAGAGATAAACAACAAAGGCACTACGGCTAACATGCCACATGCAATTAAGATAGGTACGTCAAAATCGGGGAATCGACAACTGCGAACAATCATAAAAGCAATGCTAATGAGCACCAGGTTAACCGTGCCGAGTACGGTAAACACTAGTGGTAAATCGGTCATTATCGGCCGAATAACAGTGCCTGCTAACATTATCAAAAACGACAACCCTAGCAGGGTCTTTACCAAGCTATGATTTGCACTAGCTGAATGTGTTTTTATTATATTTATTTTCATCACCACTCCTGAACGCCCTATCTCAGGCTGGACAGGTCTTCAGATTATTCATCTCGGAACGCGGTGGAAACTGCTGTACTCTTGCATTCCATACAGCGTGAAACTATCAAATTAACATTAATTTTGGAAAACTGTTTTTCCTCAACGGCTCCAAAATTTGGCTAGATAATAACATAGAGTATATCGGCACAATCATCACGAAATTGAATAAAAAACCAACAAAACCGCAAAAAACAGTGATAAGCACTGGCTACCGAGATTAACGGGTACCAAATATTTTATCACCGGCATCACCTAATCCAGGCAATATGTAACCTTGGTCATTAAGTTGATCGTCGATGGAGGCGGTGAATATATCAACATCAGGGTGCGCATCAACCACTGCCTGAATTCCTTCTGGTGCCGCCACCAAAAACAACCCCATGATATGTTCACAACCTTTTTGTTTAAGCAGATCAATTGTTGCGATCAAGGTGCCACCTGTCGCCAACATCGGGTCGACAATTAACGCCGTACGGGCATCTATATCTTTCACTACTTTATCAAAATACGCCACCGGTTGAAGGGTGTCTTCATCGCGATATAAACCCACTACGCTGATCTTGGCATTGGGGATCAAATTCATCACCCCATCGAGCATGCCAAGGCCTGCACGAAGTATGGGAACAATAGTGATTTTCTTACCCTTAATACGTCGGGTTTGTAGTGTTTCACCTGTCCACCCTTTGATATCAACCTGCTCGGTTTCTAGTTCACGGGTGGCTTCATAGGTCAGTAGGTTACCCACTTCACTGGCCAATTCTCTAAAATCTTTACTGCTAATCTCAGCCTCACGCATCAAACCAATTTTATGCTGAATTAACGGGTGGGTAATTTCATGTACGGCCATGAGAGGGTCCTTATAGTCTGTCGCTGATTACCTCATCATACGCCATTTCTTTGCTTAATGAGATAAAATCAGTTGAGTTATTGATTTTATTCAATAAATAGCAAATTAGTTGTCCTAATGGTCCAATTTTTATTACGGCACAAAAAAGGCGCCATACGGCGCCCAAAAGAAACCAACACAACACGCGTTAGAAATAAGTGTAGGTTACGCTCAGCCCAAATGTGCGTGGCATGGCGTACAGGGTATCAGCAAAGCTAAGCGAAGACGTGGCACTGTCGGTTCTATTGACTTTAGTTTCTTCGTCGAGCAAATTTTTTGCCCACAACATCACTTCCCATTGACCGTCATCTGACACCACGCCCAACTGAGCGTTTACACGGTGATCACTGTCGAGCTCTGTCGCAGTGAGATTTCGCGCATCGCTCTGAATTTTACTGCGGTAAGAATAGTCGACCCCAGCGAAGATTTCCCAGTGGTCATAGAAGCTATCCAAATAATTCAGGGCAACCGTATTGGTCCACTTCGCCGCCCCAGGTAGTTGATTGTCTGTACAGTCATCAGACGCATGGCAATTGGAAAAATCGCCAAAGGTTGCATCGGCATAACCAATGGTACTTCTCAACGTTAGCGTTTCTGTTAGTCGATAGCGCAGCTCTGCTTCAACGCCTTGGCTCACGGCTGAAGGACCATTAACCACACGGTTCACGCCATTGTCGTCCACTACGCGAGTTTGAATATCTTGATAATCCAGATAAAACAGGGCCAAGTTCAAACGCATTCTGCGGTCTAGCAGATCGCTTTTCATTCCCACTTCATAACTGGTCACTTGCTCACGCCCGAAATCAATCTGAGGGTTATTAGCATCGCCACCTATCGAAGCCGTTGACTGCGGCCTAAAGCTATATCCGCCCTCTTTAAAGCCTCGCGCCACTTTGCCGTAAACATTCACATTTTTGACCAGGTTTGCCGACAAACCTGCGGTCCAAGAGATAAAGTCATCTTTTTGCGATTGGGCCGACTCTGGAATGTCGATATAGTCCAGAAGATACACACCGGCCAAGGTGGTTTCGTATCCATCTTGGGCAAAGGTCATGTCTTTGGTAACCTCGGAATAACGCACACCAATAAAACCATTTAAACTATCGGTAAAATCGTACGTAATATTGGTAAATACAGCGCTGCTCTTGGTCGTCAGAGAGCCATCTAATTGCACTCCGGCACCGGGCAATAAGTTCAATGACTGAGGGTACCCCTCTGGTAAGCCTGTTGGTATGCCGTAAATGCCGGTGCCCGTCATAAACGCCTGCTGGTTTATTGCTTCATTACGCAAAAAGTACAAACCAGATACAAAACGCAAATCATCTTCGGCTGGCGATATCAACTGCAACTCTTGAGTAAACTGCTTGTTGTCTTCACTCTCTAGGCTGTAATTAAGATCTACACTGGTGGAGTCTGTATCCATTCCCAGTAACGACTGATAATTTTTTTGTGCTGTTATCGACTTCAATTCATATCCACTGTCGAACACATAAGAAACCGTGGCATCGACTCCCCAATTGTCGCGATCAGAGAAATAGCGCTCACTGTTCGCGTAAGCCTCGCGAATATCAGACGTAATAAATTGTTCCGGTGTAGCACCTTGGCCTAGCAACCCAATATACCCCAAGCCGAGGTCATACCCGGTTAAGCTTACTGCCGGCGGTGTACTTTTACCTTTGAGCATTTCCGCATTTATGTCGACCGTGAGGTTATCTGTGGGGGTATAACGCACCTGTACCCGCCCGCCTTTTCGGTCTTGGCTTCCCAGGTCTTTGCCATCCGCAAGATTGCGAACATACCCATCTTGCTTCACACCAAACAAACTAATACTGGCCGCCAAAGTATCTTCAATTAGCGGCGCACTGGCATACACATTAGCCCTTTTTAGCTGATAATTGCCCACATCAAGTTTCACCTTCGCTTCGGTAATATCCGACGGCTTTTTTGTTGTGATACTCACTACCCCTAAATTGGTATTCTGACCAAACAAGGTGCCTTGCGGACCACGCAGTACTTCAACCCGCTCAACATTACTCAATTCTTGATTAAACCCGGTTGCACGGGCGTATACGACACCGTCTACGTAAATACCAAGACCGGGACTAGTGCCTGAATTAAATACGCCATTGGGGTTAGACGGAATTCCTCGCATATTCACCGTTGTGGCGAAAGGGGTGGTCGTTACCATGCTCAAATTGGGAACAGAGTATTGAATGTCTTGGAAGTTTTGTAGGTTTTCGCGTTCGAGTTCTTTGTTGCTGATGACCGAAAGGGCCAATGGCACCTCTTGCAAGTTTTCGCCGCGCTTTTGCGCTGTTACCATAATTTGTTCTATTTGCAGTGAAGACGAAGCCTGCGTCTCACTTTGTTTTTCTTCAATCGCTTGCGCCACGGCTACATGCATGGGGAGCAAGGTAAAAAGCCCTGCTATTCCCATACGCTTTCTCATACTTGTTGTGTGCATTGTCGGATTCCGTTGTTATTGTTTGCTGATTAACTTTTATTCAGTGCATGTTGGTTATAACTAGCAAGCAACGTCCAGACTTCCTGATTTGCAAAACCGCAGTGAAATAAGCAAATAAAAACTTCGAATTTGCAAATTAGGAAAAAACGAAGACCGAAAAACACAAAATTGGTGTAAATCAAGCGGGGAAAAGAGGTGATTTTGTGGCAAAAAGCAGTATATTGATTACATCCCCTACATTAGTAGTGATAATCAAAGCGTAGAGGACGTCATTATGCCGTTTTTGAGCGACAAGCTCTCCTTGCACACATCCAGTTTATTTATTCTCCTTGCCGTCGCTTTTTTAGGTGGGCTTGTGCTGAATATGTGGCGTGGTGATGCAGACGCAACGGCCAAGCGTTTTATGTTACTCATTAGTGCAACAACGGCGCTATTAGCCATTGGCTTTGTTGTTAAAAAAGAGAGCGAAATCTGGCGTAACGAAATTTACACCTTAATCTCGTTACAAATGCTTTACGGCCCCTTTTTATACCTCTACACACGTTATCAATGCGACCCCAATTATCAGTGGCGGCACAAACAAAGCCTCCATTTTTTACCTGCGCTATTGTTTGCGTTGTTATGGATAAGCCAACAACCCTTATCCCCCGAAAGCTGGCTGTATTTTGATTGTCATCACATTGATTGCAGTGAAATACAGCGGCATCGGTTTTGGCATAAAGTCGGTGCATGGGTTTCAATTGTCAGCTATACCTTGCTCGCTTTGCGCTGGTTGCACCCACATGAAGCCAATATAAAAGCCCACTTTTCAACGCTAGAGGGCTTAGACTTGCGTTGGCTGCAAGGTGCGGCGTGGTGCTTGTTAACTCTCACCCTAATTGCTATTGGCGCAGATCTTTCACGAGAAATGGGAATGAGCCATACCATTAGAGGTGGTCACCTTCAGGCTCTTGGGCCATTCATCAGTATTTTTCTGTTTGCAAAGTACGGTATTCATCAGAAAAAAATCTATGATCATCAAGAAACGCCAGCTCCAGTGATACAAGCCAGCGATGTTACCGCCTCGCAAACAGAGCACGACCATACAGCGACTGAGCAAGCCGCCAGCGCCATACCCAAAACCAAAAAATACCAAACCTCGAGTCTCACCGAATCCTGTGCTGCTCAACTTTGGCAACAACTGCAAACCATTATGCAGCAAGAGCAACCTTATCTTGAACCAGGTTTAAAAATTTCATCGCTCGCCAAACAGCTGAATGTGTCGGTGAATCATTTGTCAGAAACAATCAACGGCTATGCTAACCTTTCCTTTTATGACTACATCAACGCTATGCGTATAGAAGAGGCTTCTCGCCTTTTATGTGCAATTGACGCCAACCACCTCTCTGTTACCGATATCGGCTATCAAGCAGGGTTTAATTCCAGTTCAACATTTTACACCCACTTTAAAAAATCAACCGGATACACCCCTCGCCAATTTCGCGCACAGTATCAAACCTCAGAAAAACCCTATCCGGCCAACTAATTTCCTCTCACTTTGCAAACTCGGAAGCCAAGTAAAGCAAAGTCTTTTATATGTGGTGTAACACTATGACCCGTTGAGGAAATAAACCACATGATAAAAAAAGGACTCATCGCACTTGCTACTCTATGCGTGCTGCTTGTTAGTATTATCATCATTCGAACGCTCCAGTTCGTCCCTGAAAACAATACGTCGACACTATCGCTCCCGTTGGAGGTAACGCCAAACCCCACAACCCTATCTCGCCACTTATCCGAAGCCATTCAGTTTCAAACTGTCTCACACGACAACTTGGACGACCGAGACCAACAAGCCTTTCATGCTTTTATCAGTTGGCTGGAAAAAACCTACCCTGAGGTTCACTCTCAACTCGATAAAACGGCATTAAATACATTTACTTTGCTGTTTAGATGGCAAGGCCAAAACCCTTCAGCACCCGGAGTGTTGCTCTCTGCTCACTACGATGTTGTGCCCGTTAACCCCGGCACTGAAAGTACGTGGCAACATCCGCCTTTTGCTGGTGTAGTGGAAAATGGCATTATTTGGGGCCGTGGCGCGTTAGACGATAAAAGTGCTGCTATCGCCTTAATGGAATCGGTTACCCTGTTACTCGAACAAGGCTTTCAACCACAACAAGATACTTATATTGCGCTAACTCACGATGAAGAAATTGGCAGTAAAGAAGGCGCTAAAGCTGTGACTGATTACTTCTCTCAGCACAACATTAAATTGGCTTGGTCATTGGATGAAGGCTCGTTTGTCCTCGATGGGTTGGTACCCGGTTCAGACAAGCGCGTAGCCAGTATTAATGTTGCGGAAAAGGGCTACCTCACCATCGAATTAGTTGCCAAAGGCGAAGGGGGCCACAGCTCAATGCCGCCACAAGACACCGCCGTAAGTATATTGGCTGAAGCCATTGTTCACGTAAAAAATGCTCCCATGCCCGGCGCCCTAAATGGGCTGAGTGAACAAATGTATAGCAATATTGCCAAACACATGAGCTTTCCCAAACGCATGTTATTTGCCAATACATGGTTGTTCAAACCCCTCATTGAGTCTTCGCTGTCAACATCACCAGCAGGCAACGCCATGCTGCGCACTACGACAGCCCCCACTATGTTATCAGGCAGTGTAAAAGCCAATGTATTAGCGGCTTCAGCAACCGCAAAAATTAACTTCCGCATTCACCCTCGCGACAAGGTAGACGATGTAATTTCCTGGGTAAACAACGCCATTAATGACCCTAGAGTAACGATCAACACGATCAGAGCTTTTACCCCGTCGAATATTGCGGCTACCGACACACATGGGTTTACCTCTATTGCAGCGGTATCTCGTGATGTTCACGGCGACGTTATTATTACACCAGGCTTAACCATTGCCGCAACTGACAGCCGATCTTACTCAGAGATTACCAACGCCTATCGGTTTAACCCAATGACCTTAACGCCGGCTTACTTGTCAGGTTTTCACGGCACTAACGAACGCATTGACGAAAAAAACATGGTTGACGCCGTCGCTTTTTACACCCGATTAATGATGCAATAAACCTCAAGCACCCGTTATTTCAGACCTAGCGACACAAATAGCCCTCATATAGAGGGCTATTTGTTCTTGTGTAGTTCACCGCTAGGCTGCAGGTTTAACAATAAACTCACCAACGTTCGCTTCAATCACTTCGACTTTGGTACCCGCGCTGACTGCATGGGCACAAGACACCTTCCACTGAACCCCAGAGAATTGATACTGGCCGGGATTTTCAGGAGAAATATCCGCAGTGAGTAACCACGAGTGCCCAACTAAATCACTGGTAACGGGCTTTTTATCAACGTGATTTTGCATTTTTTGCAGCGGTTTCCACAACAGCACGGCAAAAATACCCGTTAAAATGGCAACGGCCAGTAACACCATCAGCCAAGACTCGGGCAAAATACCGATATACAGCAACCCACTTGTTATGATCATCGCCAAACCTATGAACAACAAGAAGAAGGTTGCAAAGCCTAAAATTAAGACTTCTATCGCCAATAATCCCAAGCCTGCAGCCAGTAAAACTTGAGGCATATGTTCAGTAAACCACATAACTAGGCCTGCTTATTCATGCGGTTAATAATGGTCATGGCTTGGGCGACCAACGAACTCGCTTCAGTACTACCATCGGGTAACAACACTACCGAAGACTCTTTAGCAATGGCTTGTTTCGCTTCAATCGCTTTAGTAGCCAAATCGAGTTGAATCGCTTTTTGCCCTTCCGACGTATCTGCCGCCTCACCGACTTTTCGCAACGCTTCAGCTTGTGCCTCGGCTACCGCAATAATTGCCTTTGCCTCACCTTCAGCCCGCAGCACTTGCTCTTGCTTGTCTGCTTCTGCAGCCAAAACAACCGACGCTTTTTCACCTTCGGCGCGGTTAATTGCGGCTTGGCGATCACCTTCCGACTCTAGGATTTGAGCTCGTTTAACCCGTTCGGCTTTCATCTGTGCTTCCATCGCTTCCATCACAGAGTTAGGCGGCACTATGTCTTTAATCTCATAACGAAGCACTTGAATCCCCCAAGGGCCACTGGCATCGTTAATAGCGGCAACAATGTTAGTGTTTAGCATGTCGCGCTCTTCAAAAGTTTTGTCCAATTCCATTTTACCAAGCTCAGAACGCATTGTTGTTTGCGCCAGCTGGGTAACAGCAAAGACGTAATCGTCTACACCATAAGTGGCTTTGTAAGGGTCGAGGACACGAAAATAAAGCACGCCATCCACGTGCAGTGAAATGTTGTCTTTTGTGATCGCACTTTGTTCGGGTACGTCAACTGCTTGCTCTTTCAGTGATCGGTCTGCTGCGACACGGTCGATAAAAGGCACAATAAAATTTAAACCGGCCTCTTTTGTGGATTGGTATTTTCCAAATCGTTCAATCAAATAAGCGCGGTTCTGCGGTACAAATTTAATAGAAACTTTCAGTACAACAATGACAAAAACCAACAGGAATACCTGTGGCGTTAGCAAATGCTCTAGTATCATATCCATAATTAACTTCCTTCTCAGTGCGACCCACTCTCACAAATAGGCCGATTACATACACACCTGTGTATGACAACAACCTTCACTATATAAAGAGCGCGCTGGCTTAGCAATCTCCACCGCTGTGGCAAATTGCAACTAAGTCGATTTTTTTGTCAACAAATGTGACAAGGGCACTCAAATGCCAGGTTTGGGCTGATAATCACGCATATCTAACACTTGCTGAATGGCCTCTATTTTGTCTTCTGCATGGTGATTCACATACAGAATTGTAGTCTCGCCTTGCTGAGCCAACAGATTCACCATCGCCAATACTTTTAAACGGTTGAGTTCATCAAGGCCATTACAAGGTTCATCTAAAATAAGTAAGCTCGGATGTTTCACCATCGCCCGTGCAATCAACGCCAAGCGCTGATCCCCAAACGACAACGACTGAAACGGCGTATCCATGTGCTTACCCAATGCCATCACATCTATCCATTGCCGGGCCAAGTGCTTTTGCACATCACTGGGCTGTTGATACAACCCAATACTGTCGTAAAAGCCCGATAAAATAACCTGACTCAATGAGCAGTTTACGCGGTATTGCAAATGCAAAGCAGAAGACACAATGCCAATATGTTGTTTAATATCCCAAATACTCTCACCAGAACCTCGCTTATACCCAAAAATAGTGAGGTCATTGGTATAACAATGGGGGTTGTCGCCTGTTAGCATGCTCAGCAAACAGGTTTTACCTGAGCCATTCGGCCCCACCACTTGCCAATGTTCAGCTTTATTAATTTGCCAAGATAACGCTGTAAATATCACCCGTTCGTCATATTGAACATGGCCGTTGTTAAGTACGGCAATAGGCATGTTGGCTGCAAGTTCGGGCGCGCTGCGCTCTTTATCACGTGGCGGAAGCGTGTGTACGGCGTCATGAATATGCGCTAACTGGCGAATATGTTCTATGTCAGCCGTTGCCACTTGGCGGTGTTCAGACTGCCATCCAATGGTGCCAGCATCCATATATACCAGCTTTTGACTGTAGACTGGGATTTCAGACAAGCGATTGATAATAAGCACCAAAGTAACGTGATGACTGAGTGACTCAAGAACCGAATCTAAATGGGCAATGGCTTGTGTGTCTAATCCATCCCAAGGCTCATCTAAAATCAATACCTCAGGCTCAGACAAAATAGCTTGAATGAGTAATGCTTTACGGGTTTCTCCTGTAGAGAGCGACAAGAAAGGCTTTGTTAACAGATGCGCTATACCAAACCCTTGCGCCAGGGCAGATAAGGCAGAGGGTTCGCTTTTTTCACCTAGGATAACCTCTTTCACGGTAGACGGCGTAGGCACTATATCCAAAATGTCTGCGCTGTCTTTTTTACGCTCTTGTTCAATCACCGCTTGTTGTTGAGCCACGCTCACCCACGCGCAGTGATTGTTTAGCTTTACTTGGCCGGTGCAGCGCCCCTCGCCCGCAAGTAAAGCAGCCAGTGCAGACTTTCCGCTTCCGTTCGCCCCCAAAACAACCGTATGCTCGCCCTGTTCGATAATGAGTGAATCAATTGATAATGTGTAGTCTTTGCGCAATTGGCATTGCACCTGATGAAGTGAAATCACATGGGGTCCTTTTTTGATTGATTCTGGCAACTAGGCATATCGTTTCAGTTCAATATACAGCATGCCTCTTGTTACAACACTGGCGCCATTCAGAATCAGCAGTGGCCACGCTTGTTCCAACGGCATTGTTAAGGCAAACGCAAGGGTGCTGACGTCTTTAATTAAAATACTGCCAAACAATGAGGGAGATAAAGCCCCAGCATGCTGGCTTTTTCTCACTACCCACCATTGGTGCAAGGTGCCTTGAATTAGCAAGGCTGTGATCACTAGCATCATCATATTCGCACCTATCCTCGCCATACCGGGATAAGGGCGAAATGCCATCGACACTAAACCGGCAACAAAAGCCAATAAGGCCAACATAAATACAATTCTGGCAAACCGAGTATTGCGATACTGAAACAACCGAAATAACACGAATAAAATAAGCACCAATGCGCCGAAACGCGTCCACACCAAATAATGATTAAACGGCTCAACCGCAATACCAAACACAAAGTTGGCGTAAAAGGCAAAAAAGCTGGATGCAAACTGATTCACCGACAAATTTTGTATAGGCGACTCTCCAGCAAGACGACGTTGTTCAATTTGCCACACTTGCCGACCCAAGCCATACCATGTCAGTAAAAATAAGGCGGCACTGATGCCGCCCAATAAATGATACAAACTCATTACTTGGTAGTTATAACAAGGTCAGTCCATACCAAGCGGTGATCAGAACTGGCTTTGCGATCTTTGACCAAGCGATACAATGGATCTTGCTTGGCAGGCCAAAAAACACCTGCATCTTTTACTTCAAAACCGTAACGGGATGGCAATACGTAATCCGCTCTTGCTCCCCAATAGGCAGTAAATCGGTCGCTGAAGCTGGCTTCACTCGACTCACTCCCCCCTTCACTAACGGGGACCACTGAACTGTTAACCAGCGGGCTGTGAGTGAGTTGTTCTATAACATCAGGGCGATGCTTATCGCCCATATCTGCGGCATTAAAATCACCTACCAACACGAATCGCGTAGCTTTGCTCATGCCCCCTTTCACCCCATTATCGTCGTAGATATAAGCGTTATTGCCTGGGGTGAGATAGTCTGCCATTAAACGAATTTCGTCATGGTTGCGCTTCCCGTTTCTGTCTTCATCACCGTCAAATGTAGGCGGCGTAGGGTGCATGGCCAATACATGAACGGTTTTTCCATTCACGTTCACCGGAATATCCCAATGTGATTTAGAGCTCAAACGAAAATTAGCCCACTCTTCTTCGTTATACCATGGTGTTTTGGTCGCGGGTGAAATTGGAGCTTGCGCGCCTGGCATGTCTTTCCATTTGAAATATTGCAGTGTTCTTATCTGCTCTTTTTCAATCGGGTATTTAGACAACACCACCATAGCGTATTGCCCCTCGTATAACCCAAAACCATAAGCGTCACCACCATAGCTTTCTTTGCTACCATTGTTGTCCAAATCGAAGGGCGTTGGCATACCAGTATTAACAGTATTGATGTAGAAATACGGGAATGAAATGGGCGCTTGCCCTTGCTGGGAAACCGCGAGGTAATTGTTTTGAAATGCCTCAACACCTGTAGCCTGCGGCAACAGGTCAAACTCGTTTAACAACATTATGTCGGGATTAACTCGCTGAATAATTTCAGCGATATTTTTTATCTGGCTATTGGTGCCAGACGCTAGTTCAGTCGCCAAAACCTCAGACGAAGGCGTGCCCTTGCTATCAAGGTAGTTGGTAGACTCCATGCTTACGTTGAATGTGGCCACACGCAATACATCTTCGGCATGAACATTGGCTGCTATCAGCACTGACAATAGCAAAGCGGTAAAGTTGACTCGCATAGTAAGTTCCGCAAAAACGTTAATGGTAACTGATTTCACACAATGCGAGACAACTTTTCGTCTGTCTTTTCGATAAATTCGACCAATGGTGTAAAGCGCTAGGTTAACTGCTTGTCGGCGTGTTTTTCAGATTTTCCGCACACCTTCTTCAACAAGAAGTACCCGACCACAGCCGACAAAAACGACCCAATTAATATACCCAAACGCTCGTCGTTAAACGCCTGCTGTTTGCCACCTTCAAAAGCCAGTGAGCCAATAAATAAACTCATGGTAAAACCCACGCCGCACAAGATTGCCGCGCCGTACAACTGACTGTAATTTACGCCTTTAGGCAATTTGGCAAAACCCGCTTTTATCGCAATCACGCTAAAGCCGAATACGCCAAGCTGCTTACCGAAGAACAAACCTAAAATAACCCCCAATGTAACTGGGTTAGTTAGGTTATTCATTCCCATGCCATCGAAACTTATCCCTGCATTGGCAAACGCAAATATAGGTAGAATGACAAAATACACCGCAGGATGTAAATTCTCTTCTAAATCTCGCAATGGGCTTTTTTCAGATTTCTTTTTGTTTTTTAGCGGGATAAAAAACGCCAGTACAACGCCGGCTAAAGTTGCATGCACACCCGACTTTAACGTGGCATTCCACAACACCACCCCCACAAGAATATACAGACTGGTTTCGGTGACGTTTTTGGCATTCATCCACGCCAATATGGGTAAACAAGACAAACAAATAATCAGAGGGACAGTATCGATGTTATCAGTGTAAAACACAGCAATGATGATGATAGCGCCAAGGTCGTCAATAATAGCGAGCGACACCAAAAACAATTTGAGTGCGGGGGGCACTCGGCTGCCGACCAGCATCATTATCCCTATTGCAAAGGCGATGTCAGTAGCGGCGGGGATTGCCCAACCTTCTAGGGCAATAGGGTCATTCCAACATACAGCCACATAAATCAACGCTGGTACCGCCATCCCACCAATCGCAGCAACAGTAGGCAGTACAATATTGCCCGGCGATGAAAGCTCTCCTTCAAGTAATTCACGCTTTAACTCAAGCCCGACTAGAAAGAAAAACACAGCCATCAAGCCGTCGTTCACCCACAATAACAGGGGCTTGGCCACTTCGTAATTACCCACTTTAATGGCAACGGGTAAATCAACCAGTACATCATACCAATGAGAAAGAGGGGAATTCGCAACGAGCAGTGCCACAGCCGTTGCCATCATCAATAACAAGCCACTTGCAGAATCGTTTTTGAAGAAATTCTTCAAAAAATGCAAACTCATAGACTCTCCTGTTTACGCACATAAAACTCGAAAACATAGGTCAAGTATACGTTAATTTGCCGTTTTAGATCGGAAATCGGCCCTGACATCACGAGAGAAAAGTGCTATTCACCACAATTTCAAGATGCTCAAGCACAATAAAAAAGGCGATGAATCACATCGCCTTTTCAAAATGGTACGTGAATTCACATCATCACATTACGACATCGCCACCGATACACGCGCCGCTACTTTTTTGGCAACGCGAACATCAAACAGCCCGTATCCAGCGACCAATAAGAAGCAAATAGCAGGCACAACAAACGAAGGCACAATACCTGAATTGTCGATGATAGCGGCTTGGAACAAAGGCATGATAGCGCCGCCTAGGATCGCCATAACTAAACCTGCCGCACCTAGCTTAGTATCTTCCCCTAGCCCGTCTAACGCGATGCCGTAAATAGTGGGGAACATCAAAGACAAGCACGCCGAAATAGACACCAATGCCACTACGCCAACAAGGTTAGGTGATTGCATCATTACTATACATAACCCTACTGCAACCAGTGCCATGACCATTAACAAACGAGCCGGTCGCAAATACTGCATGATCCAGGTCATAACAAAACGCGACAGTAAAAATACGATCATGCTGTATTGCAGCACTTCACCGCCTTTTACTTCATTGCCGCCTATTGCTTCCATCACATACTGAATGGTGAAGGTCCAAACACACGTTTGTGCCCCCACATTGAAAAACTGCGCTAATACGCCCAAACGATAATGGCGGTTAGCCAGTAGTCGTTTTAGCGATGAGCCCAAATGCAATGTGTCTGTAGTTTTAGTCGACTCTTTAATTGGCGCTTTCATAAACGCGATGGCGAGCCAAACCACAACCAATACACATGCCATTCCCACGTAGGGCAACATAACCGCGTCTAACTCAGCCCCAACAACACTTTTCAACTCCGTCACAGACATCGCCGCGCGTTCTTCAGCTGAAGCTTGATTCAAGTTAGGCAAAATCAGTGATGCGGCCAAAAACACCCCTAAATTCGTTCCCACCGGGTTGAATGCCTGGGCCAAATTCAAGCGTCGTGTTGCACTGCCTTCACAACCCATTGCCATAACATAAGGGTTTGCAGACGTTTCTAGAATCGACAAGCCACCCGCCATCACAAACAGAGCTAGCAGGAAAAAACCATACGTCATTGTTTGGCTAGCTGGGTAAAACAAGAAAGCCCCTGCTGCAGCGCACCCTAACCCAGTAAGAACACCGGTTTTGTAGGAAAAGCGTTGATTGATCAAGGCGGCGGGAATTGCCAAACAAAAATATGCGCCGTAATAAGCAAACTGGACTAAGGCCGATTGCAAGGAAGACATGGTGAAAATTTTACTGAATACCTTCACTAGTGGGTCTGTCATGTTGGCAGCAACCCCCCAAGCGGCAAAACAGATCGTTAACAAAATAAAAGGTAAAAGCGTATCTTTCGATACCAGAGACGGCTTTTCCTGCACGACGACACCTGTTGTTGTAAATATAAAGTTAAGGCATTTAACCAACAAACTTTTGGCCTGTCAATAAATCAACATTAGTTATTTATTATTTTTACTTTACTTTAGCAGTAGTTTTTTCAATTATGCGATGCAGGTTAAAAACAAATAGTAATGACCAAATTGATTTACTCAATTTGAAAACAATCACTTATGACACATCCGCATTCTCCACAAGCACAAGGTACTCCTTCGGCATGGCAACAAGCCACTCAAACCGCTAAAGGCCAATCGGGCCTCAGAGCCCTCAACGAACGTCGCATTCTGACCTTGATTCGTCAGCAACACGAACTGCCTAAAGCGACGATTGCCAAACAAACCGGGCTGTCAGCACAAGCCGTCACCGTGATCATCAATAAGCTGGAGAATGACGGGTTATTGCGTAGAGGTGCGCCTCAACGTGGCCGTGTAGGTCAACCTACCGTGCCTTTCTCACTCAATGCTGAAGGCGCGTTTGGGATTGGATTAAAAATCGGTCGTCGCAGTATGGAGCTTACCTTAATCGACTTTTGCGGCACTGTGCGCGCCACTTTACGAGAACAATGGTGCTACCCCAGCATTACTAAACTCAATCAATTTACTGAAAAAGGTTTGCGAGCACTTACCTCTACGCTTAGCCAAGCTAATAAAGAAAGAATAAGTGGAATTGGTGTCGCAATGCCATTCGAACTATGGCGTTGGAGCGAGCAAGCCAATGCGCCTGAATCTGAACTGGCGCAATGGCAAAATACCGATGTACCCGCGTTAGTTCAGAGTCACACCGACTTACCCGTGATGTTGTGTAACGATGCCTCTGCCGCATGTGCAGCCGAACTCTGGTTTGGTAAGAACACCCAATTAAACGACTATTTATACTGTTT
This sequence comes from Alteromonas sp. ABE4_545, assembly GCF_056161325.1. Lineage (NCBI taxonomy): Bacteria > Pseudomonadati > Pseudomonadota > Gammaproteobacteria > Alteromonadales > Alteromonadaceae > Alteromonas > Alteromonas sp. ABE4_545. The sequence goes on along the minus strand of NZ_JBSWYY010000011.1, from coordinate 101,672 downwards.
TGTTGGCACCTTTTTAGGTGGTGGATTAGTACTCGACAGACAATTACACGTAGGCCGAAAAGGTAACGCCGGGGCAATTGGCTCTTTGCCTTTTACCCATCAAGCGAATCATCAGCAACTGCTTGACCAATCTTCACTCTATACGCTGGAAAAACAATTACAGGCAGAGAATATCGACACCCAATTTCTGCACAATAGTCCCGCCTATTGGCCACAAACCCATACTGCTATTGAAGTCTGGATTGAAGAAGTTGCGCAGGGTTTAGCCCATGCCGCCATTAGCGCCCATGCGATCCTTGATTTAGACGGTGTAGTGATCGAAGGCAATTTACCCGCAGAAATAAAGAAAAAGTTAGTACTCACTTGTGAAGCCAAGTTGATAGAGATAGACCAACGGGGGTTAGGTACCCTCGCTGTGTTTGAAGGTAGCATTGGTGAAAAAGCGCAATCTATTGGCAGCGCCAACCTTCCACTTCTGGCTCAATACAGTGTTTAACAATGCAAATAAAATTAAATAAACAAAGTTGATTTATTAATTCAACTCCTCTACATTTCGTCATCTTTGAATTGACTGTTAACGCAGTGTAAGTGTGCGCGCAGATGTTTAACGTGCCATTTACGCCAACTTTAAGAGACGGAATATGCAACTTCTTTCAGCCACTTATTCGTTGATACAAAAAGGGTTTCTTTCGTTAGTAACCCTTACATTTCGCCCCCAGAAAAGCGCTATTGCGCCTGCTGTCGCGCTGGCGTTAACCCTCGGCACAAGCCTACACGCACATGCAGCGTCGGCCGATAACACGCCCATTAACTGGCAACTAGGGTATACCGGTGAAGCGGCCAGTATTGTAGAAGGCGGCGCGCGCAGAGGCAGTGCTTATGCGGGACAGTTATTTGTTGGTGCCGACATTGATTTGGAAAAAGCCTTAGGTTGGAGCAATACGCAAATTCACGTTGCCTTTACCAATCGACACGGTAAAAACCTCGCCGAAACCCACATTGGCAACAGCACGTCAGTACAAGAAATATATGGTGGTCAAAACACGCGTATGGCCCGATTAACTGTCGCATCGACTTTTTTAGACGGCAAATTACAAGTCGAAGCGGGCCGAACGGTAGCAAATATCAGCTTTTTGGGGTCGGAGTTATGCCAGTATTTTCAAACCAATTCGGCATGCGGCAACCCCACATTCGTATTCCGCACCAGTAGCTTCACTTGGTGGCCAGTATCGAGCTGGGGCGCTCATGCACAGTACTGGTTATCTGACAACTTGTACTTTCACGCAGGTGTTTACGAAGAAAACACCGCCCATCAAGGCAAAGGCGATCATGGTTTTGACTGGAGCGTAGGTGACTCTACCGGTGTTATCGTGCCAGTGACCTTGGGCTATCAAACAACTTGGGACAATGATCGCTACCCTAAACGCTACGAAATTGGCGGCTGGTATGACAGTGCCGACTACGCAGACCCACTCTACGATGAAGCGGGTGATTATGCGGTAGTGACCAACAACGACTATGCTACCCTCAATGGTCGCTCTGGAGTATTCGCCCGCTTTGAGCACGTTGTCTCCCGACCCTACCCAACCAGTAAACGCAGCTTAACCTTGTTTGGTGCGCTGTTAACGGGCACTTCTGGCGAACTCATTGAAGACTTTTACTATAAAGCCGGCTTTGTTAAACGCGGTACGTTTTCAAATCGCGACAATGACTCAATTGGCTTTGTGATCACACGCCAGTATTACAGCCATAACGCACTTGAAAACCAGCGTCTAGCAAGAGCGCTAAATGGCGGCAGTGGCAGACCCGCGGGTAGCCAAACCATGCTCGAACTCAGTTATGGTATATACGTAAATGACAATGTGCGTGTACAGCCCAACATTCACTACATCATCAACCCGGATCAGTTTTCACAGCCGGAACGTACAGAGGCACTCGATGATGCGGTGGTCATAGGCTTGCGCTTCGACATTAACTTACGCGGATTAATGGGCTTATAACGCAACTAAGCTGTATAACACCCCTTGGTAAATGGGTTTTTAAATAAACTATATTGATTTATTAACCCATTTGCCCTACATTTCGTTCACATAATTGTTAATACCTCGTATTGCGCGTGTATTTTTATACGGTAATACGGCTTAGATAGAGAAGAATCATGCAAGTACTTTCCATGGGCGAAGCCTTAATTGATATGTTATCAACCAAAGGGCAACCTGGTATTGATGAAACCAATGAGAGCTTTCGCAAGTTTGCCGGTGGAGCGCCTGCAAACGTGGCGGTTGCCGTGGCTAAACTCGGTGGTGAGAGCTTTTTATTTGGTAAATTAGGTAAAGATCAGTTTGGTGAATACCTACTCAAAACGCTTGGACAGTATGGCGTAGATACCACATTCACCCAGTTTTCAGAAAAGGGCAAAACCGCCCTCGCATTTGTAGGCTTGGATGCAGACGGCGAGCGCTCGTTTGATTTTTATATTGATAATGCGGCGCACACAGATCTACACGAATCTGACCTTGTTGATGGGTTGTTTGACCAACCGCGTATTGTTAGCTTTTGTTCTGGTTCTGTATCTATGCCGAGCTTGCGCCCTGTTACCGCTGCGGCAATTGATAAATTCAAACAAGCGCAAAGCATTTTATGCTTAGACATTAATCTGCGCCCCGCATTTTGGGATGATGCCGCCTTAGCGCCTGAACTTATCAGCGATCTCGCCAAGCACGTAGATATTATCAAAACCAGTAAAGAGGAATTAGTCGAGCTTTATGGTGAGCAAGGTTGTGAACAGCAAATTCAAATGTGGTTAGACAGTGGCGTGTCTTTGGTATTGATGACCGATGGCGGCGAGCCTGTGGCATTTTACTGCCAAGACTTAAACGGTACTTACCCTACTCCGAATGTGCAAGCTATCGACACCACCGCAGCAGGCGATGCCTTTGTAGGCGGCTTTTTAACACTGCTATCGAAACAAGTCACAGACAAAGCCAGCTTTGTTGAATGGGCCGGTAATTTCGAGAGTATTATGCAAACTCTCGGCTTTGCCACTCAATGTGGTGCGCATGCTGTTCGACACTATGGTGCGTTTGACGCACTACCCACTGCTGCCGACTTAAACGCCGAATAATAACCTACCGACCTAACCGTCAGCAGGTAAACTAGTGGGGCGACAACGTCCCACTAGGTCAGTTGAAATAATGCTGTACGTGCAAATTTCACCAAGGCCTTTCTACGGCCTCTGTGCTCAGGTTTACGAGTGCATGCTTTGATCATACCTGCCGCAAAACACACGGCTAACCCATTCACAGACGTAATCAATAACGCAGCTTTGTGTTTCGCCTCAGTAGACACATCACGACTCACAGCCTGAGTCAGCATAAATTCAGCCCGCGCTTTAGCACGTGCTTGTAGCGTTTTACGCATAAATATATTCATTTGATCAGACTCCTTGCCGTCAATCCACTTATAGCGCCCAGTTTATGTGGTTACCTTGCCTATGGCTGACCTGAACAGTGGCATAATAGATAAGTGCCGATAAGCACTATTAGCACTTAATATTGCTAATACACATGCCCCCACATTCAGTGCAACTAAGAGTAATAGAATGAAAGGTTGAGCCAGCGCTGTATAAGAGATTAACGCCAGAGCAAGCGCAACATTCAAAGCCACCCATACACAACAAGCGAAAAAAAACGCCGCAAGCGTCGACAGTACAGTGACAATCACCGATTGTTTCAGCACTGTTGCTTCCGACTCCACTAAATTCAACTGCGCCATCCATTCAGCTTGCTTCGATTGCGAGGCTGTGCGGAACAACGACCACACTTGAGCTAATGACGGTGTTTTTTCTGGTCCAGTGAAGCTTTGAGTATCGCTCTCACCTATAGGCTCTCCCGACTGCGCAGATGCAGTCGGGTCATGGGTTGCCTGACGCTCACTATGTGATGTAGTCATCGTCTTATTCCTATAGCGCACAAAACCACATGGCTTATTTAGATTTCTTCAACAAAGAAGTCACCAGCATGCCAGCCGCAAATGCCAGACCTGCCGTCGCAATGGGGTTCTCTACGGCGTATTTACGAACGGCGGAACCTTCCCACTTCTCTTGAGCAATACGCTTTCTTTCCGTCATGTTATCAGCTGTTTCAGCGGCTTTCGCACGCATAGACGATTCTGCCTGAGCAGCCTTACCTGCTACAGTGTCGACAGAATCGTGCAGTGAGTCCTGCACTTTGTCAGTAACTGGGTGAGAACTCGTGTTTTTGCTGTTTGATTTTTGACTTGCCGTTGCCATCTTGCTCTCCTATTTTTCGTAGATTAACAATATTTCAATTCGCATTAGAGTATGAGCAATGGCTATACCAAGATGTAAAAACAAAAATAACCAACTGTTTTAAAACATATTTTCAAAAACTCCTGTGATTTTATATACAAATACGGATAACAACAGCACTCACCATTTCGTAATTACTGCACGGTGAGGTTGTAAATCCTTCATGGATATTCGCTGCTCTATCGAATTCCACTTTGCACTTGAAGGTGTGTATGCGATCCTTAGCTCAAGTATGATTATTGAGGCCGTCCTTTGTACGTATTCCCCACCTTAGATAAACTCGATTGGATATTATTTGACGCAGACGAAACCTTGTTTCATTTCGATGCGTTCTCAGGCCTTCAACGCATGTTGGCTAAGCATAACTTGTATTTTAGTGAAGAAGACTATGGCCACTATCAAGCCGTTAACAAACCGCTGTGGGATCGTTATCAAAACGGTGAAATAGACGCTGAAACGCTGCAAGTTACTCGGTTCGAGAATTTGGGAAAAAGGCTAAACATAACCCCCAAACAACTCAATCGTGACTTTCTCGATGCAATGGCAGAAATTTGTGCGCCACTACCCGGGGTTACAACGCTACTCAATACCTTACAACCCCATGTAAAACTCGGCATTATTACCAATGGCTTTACCCAACTGCAGCAAGTTAGGCTCGCTCGCACGGGCTTTCAGCAGCACTTTGAATTTGTCATCATTTCTGAACAAGTAGGAGTAGCAAAACCCGATGTAGGTATATTTAATGCTGCGATGGATAAAATGGGAAGACCGCACCAATCAAGAGTATTAATGGTTGGCGACAACCCTCATTCAGACGTAAAAGGCGGGCTGAATGCAGGCTTCCATACCTGCTGGTTTAACCCCTCTCAGGCCGTTACGCCTGAAGGCATTACACCCCATCTGATTGTCTCAGATTACACACAACTGCTCACTAAACTGGGTTGTGAATAAAAAAAGCTGCGTCGGGAACGTACGCAGCTTTGACTTCGTTAGGGACTTTCTAAATCGTTAGTTAAAACTGTAACGCACCCCTAGGGTATATCGCGGCCCATACTGACGGGCAAAAAGAAATTGCTCTTCATAGCGACCATACCCTTGTTCAGTTTCGTTATTCAAGTTCACCCCTTCGGCGAAAACCGTAAGGTGCTCATCAATATCGTAGTTAATACTCATATCCCATTGGGCATAAGACTTAGCAAACTGTGGTGGTGCATCCGATGACCCCTGAGACTGGCCTACCCCAATCAAGTACGCATCACGCCACGCATACGTGATCTTTACTGACAGACCGTCTTTTTCATAAAAAGCTTGGAAGTTAGCTGAATCACTCAAGCCAGTGAGGGGCGCTTGTTGGTCCAATGACGATGAATCAAATTTAACGTCGCCATCTACAACGGTCGCATTCACCCCTAACCCAAATCCAGTCTCGCCAAACAAATGCTGTACAGCCACTTCAAAACCGTCAACGGCTTTCTTGTCTGTATTGGCCGGTTGGCTGATATCCCAAACCATTAGCGGATCATCTGCTGTAGGTTCAATCTTATCATTCGCATTTCCGTGGCCGTTTTCTAGCATTTGCGCGAAAATAGCGTCACTGGTTACCTGATCACCTCTGGCTTCGATGTCGGCGACCGCTTGCAGATATCGTGGACCGTTTAAAATATCGTGTAAACCATCAATGGTGGTTTCTGTGATCGTTGTTTGTATGAAGTTGTCTACGTCCTTGCGGAAGTATCCAATTGAGGCATAACTGCCGTCGCCGTAATAGTATTCAAGAGACAAATCAAAATTTGTCGACTCGAAAGGCAGTAAGTTCGTATTACCTTGGCTTCCTGTACGAGCGCCCGGTTTAGGGCTGCCGCTTAGCGACCGGCCACCAGCTAATAACCCCAATGGCGCACGCGCGATAGTTTTGCCCCAGGAAACACGGCCAACGAGTTCATCGGTTAAATCAACTCGCACGTCAAACATTGGTAAAAGCACGTCGTGCTTACCGGTTTGGGTGAGGAAGTTATCTGTACCGCCCGCTTCGTATTGCATGATCCATTCAGAAGCGCTGTCCCAATTCACCTGTGTTTCAACACGTTGACGTACTCGGCTGGTAACGTCGGTTTCTTCATAACGCACACCGGCATTGAGGTATACAAAATAGTCGCCTACTTCAAACTCCCAGTCGGTTTGCAAATAAACACTGTTAGTAATTTCTTCAACGTAGCTTTCGCTGTCAATTCCATCAAAGTAAGGGTCAATACTGTAATAGTCATCGCCCATCACGTCTTCGTTCAGGTAAGCAAGTTGGCGCGCAATGGCTTCATCAAAGTCGAAGGTATAGTAATAGTTGGGGCTTAAGTTACTGCCTCCACCAGCAAACTGGTCGAGTAAGTCGTTGGTGTCGTGGCGAATGAACATGCTATCGGGGAATATTTCAGTAAAGCTGGGGTTGAACCCTGCTCCACCACGTAACCCACTCCAAGCTTCGTAGCCCCCCATCGTTTGTTCGGTGCGCGCTACGCCAAACTTCACTTGCGTCATAGGCACATTGAGCACATCGTTGTACCAATCACCATCAAACTGGGCTTGCTTGATCGCCGACTCGCCAGGCGAGTGGGTAAACTGACTGAAGTTTGAATCAATTTCGCTAGGCATTATCTCGTTTGAGCCGTTATTCCAAACCACCAATGCACTGGGGATATCTCCGGTGCGGTAATCGTAGATCTTTCTTTCGAGTTGATCTGAGCCCAAGATCACTTGACCGGCGCTGCCTAACCCATTGTCTGCGCCGTTGTCGGTTTCGTTTGTGGAGTCGTGATAATCAAACGCAAGGTGAAGATTGGCATTAACTTGCCAATCAATGTTTAAACCAATTGAACGTGCGTCGACTTCGGTGGTATTGCGATTAGCGGTAAACGAAGCGTCGTTCCCACTGATATCTGCATAAATAGCTGTGCCGTTGGCGTCTAATTCGTAGGCGTTAATATTGCCGCCGTATTCGTTCCAAATCCCCCAGCCAATACTGTTGTACCCTGTCACCGCGTTGGAGGCAGTGTAATCCATAGTCAGCACCAGATTATCCGTAGGCGCATACTGCAATGTTAATTGCGCATTTGTGCGTTCGCGCTGAATATCCTCAATGCTGTAGTTCATGTCTTTGGGGAAAAAGTAATTTCCTACTTTATTACCCTCTGCGTCGGTTGCTCGCGCATCCGTCACAAACTCATCATCTAATACAGGAAGGTCTACATTTGCTTGCCAACCTTGTATATTCGCTTGCTGACGTTGAAAATCTCGACGCTGATGCGACACGGAAAGTGCCACGCCAAAGGTTTCTTCCGCGAAGGTATTGCTGTACACCGCAGAAACTTCAGGTGTAACGTCATCGCCCATCTCATTTGAGGTATCGTAGATCCCTTTGCCCATGACGGAAAAACGCTGCCCTGGCTTAGCTAGCGGTTTGGTGGTAACAATATTCACCGTGGCCCCTAGCCCACCACTTGGCAATTCTGCTCTGGCCGTTTTAAATACCTCTAATGCGCTGACGCCCTCAGAAGACAAGTTTTCCATATTGTAAGAGCGGGTATAACCTGTACCCGGCATTTGACGACCATTCAAGGTCACAAGGTTAAAGTCGGGGCCAAAACCACGCACCGTAATTTGGCTGCCTTCACCATTGGCCCGGCTTACCGATACACCCGTGATACGTTGTAGTGATTCAGCCAAATTGGTATCGGGGAATTTGCCCATTTCTTCAGCTGAAATGGCATCCATCACACCATTGGCATCTCGTTTCATATCCATGGCCCGAATTAAACTGCCACGAATACCTTGTACTTCGATAACTTCGACTTGTTCGCCAGTGTTTGTATTTTGTGTTTCTTGTGCAACCGCCATCTGTCCGGTTGTACCGCATAGCAGCGCGATAGAAGCGGCTATGCGAGTTTGTGTAAATCTTGTATTTGTCATGATTGCATTACTCACTGTCCAATCTTTTCCATCTGGCGAGCTCAACCTCGCCAGTGTCATCGCCTACATTACGGGTTGGTTATTTCGACGTTGTCGATACGATACACAGCGCCATCACCCGTACCCCATGCAGGGAAAACCATAACGACATCGATTGCGCTAATATCTAAGCCCGCATCAAACAAAGACTGCAGTGTAAATGTATAGGTTTGCCATTCACCAAGCGTCGGTTCAACACCTTCTAGGCTGGCACTTAGAGGAAGCTCAGCAGCGGTAGTGGCGTCACCTGATTCAATTTTAAATAACCAAGAAGACTCAGGGTCTGAAGGGTTACTCACCACTTTCATGTCGAACCGCACAACACCATTGGCAAGTAATGCTGACGCATCAAAGTAAACGTCGTCATCAGCCAACAAACCCATGACTGTCGGCGTTGCACCAATAATAAACTGGGCAACTGTTCCGTGGGCATCGTCGTCGGTTTCTTCTGTTGGCGTAGTGCCTCCACAACAATCCCAAATAGACCATTGGTCAGCCGCAGCGTCACCAAATAGGGTAATACCAGGGCCAGTGTCTACTGCATTCGGGTTGTAAATTTTAACGTTATCGACACGGTATACCGCTCCGTCGCCCATGCCCCAAGCAGGGAAGATCATCAACACGTCAATAGCGCTAATATCTAGCCCTGCAGCCGCAAGGTCGCTAATTTTAAAACTATAGGTTTGCCACTCACCGGTGATGGGCGTTTGCCCTTCAACACTTTCATCCAGTCCAAATTCAGCAGCGGAAGCCGCAGCGTCTGCCTCTACTTTAAACAACCATGTCGCTTCTGAATTCGACGGCGCCGACACCACTTTCATATCGAATTGCACAACCCCTTCATCAATAATGGCTGACGCATCGAAAGGCATATCACTACCACCATTGGCGCTACGCGTAATAAAGCCCATAACAGTTGGCGTGGCCCCAATGGTAAATTCTGCGGTAATACCATGAGTTTCATCATCCATAGCTTCCACAGGAGTAGACCCACCACAGCAATCCCACATTGGCCAATCAGGATTGGTTTGGTCGTCAAACACTACCAGCGATGGTGACGCACCGCCTTCTTGATAAATCTGCACATTATCCAGTTGATAAACAGCACCGTTGCCAGTTCCCCATGCTGGGTAAATCATCAGCACATCAATGGCAGATACGTTTAGGCCAGCATCGGCCAGCCCCTGCAATGAAAACGTATAAGTTTGCCATTCACCCACAACCGGAAGTATGCCATTGTCATTCGCGCTTAGATCCAGCTCAACCGCCGTTGATGCCCCCACGCTTTCGATCTTAAACTTCCATACCGAACTTGAATCCGCAGGCGCTGACACCACTTTCATGTCAAAGCTAACCATGCCAGACTCCACCATAGGAGAGGCATCAAAGGGAGAGGCTTGGCCGTTTTCATCCGTTAAAAATTCGGCCCGTGAAGTAAACCCATTTACCGTCGGCGTGCCACCAACATAAAATTCGTAAACCTGACCACGGTCAGCATCCGCAACTAACGTGGGAGTACTACCGCCACAGCAATCCCATGCCGCCCAATTGGGGTTGGCTTCACCGCCAAAAATTGTGAGGTTCTGTGCAACGCCGGTTGATGGCGGGGAAGGAATAGGCGCTGCGCCTTCGACTAGCGCATCGTCGTAGTCATCGTAACCTGGGCGTACGGTTTCACAACCACGGCCCGTGTTTGGATCTGACGCACACTCATAAACGCGCACATAGTCAATTTGATAAGTTTGGCCATTGGCGAACGCATCGGCATCAATACCAAGGTTGTTTACGTTTTCTGGCCAATCACCGCCAACCGCTAAATTAAGCAGCAAATGGAATTCTTGATCGAATGGAGCGGCATCCCAATGAGTGGTAAGTTCGCCAGATACAAGGTCGTAATACTCAGCAAACCAACCTCGGTGCGCAAGCCCTACAGGTTCATCTTTGCTGTTATAGCGCACTTCAGATTGGCGCTGTGTTGCATACAAATAGTCATCTACGTACCAACGAATCTCGCCCTCTTGCCACTCAATGGCATAGGTATGAAAATCGTCGGCTGGATTCATCCCATCCGGCAATAAATAGGCTTTGCCCGTATGCTCATTGTTCGGCCACTCGCGACCGTAATGTAATGTGCCATGCACATTTGCTTCTACTGTGCCGTCTTCTGCAACGGCTTTCAGATTAACGGCTTCGAGAATGTCAATTTCGCCAGACTTGGGCCACTCTCCGTACACGTAATCAGTGGGTAGCATCCAAAAGGCAGGCCAACTACCTTGGCCTGACGGCAGCTTCGCACGCATTTCAAAACGACCATATTTAAAATCGGCTTTGTAGCGAGTGTTGAGTCGCGCTGAGGTATATGGCTTTTCAGCACCATCTTCAGCGGGCAATGCGACAATGTTTAATATGCCATCGGCGACAAATGCGTTGTCGCTACTATCGGTATAACATTGCTGCTCGTTGTTTCCGCCGCCGGCGCAATTGATCTCATAAGTCCATTTGTTGTCGTCAATGTTGTCACCGTCGAACTCATCGCTCCATACCATCTCCCAATCAGAAACGGGTACGGTTGGGTCAACTGTGGTGAAATCGGTATCGGTGGAAGCACTGCCCCCACACCCGACGAGTGTTGCCGTGGAAATAGCCGCGACAAGCCGGGATAATTTTATTGCTGCATTTTTCATGTGTTCAGCCCCGATATAGCTTAGGTACTTTTAATTGCCGTGAGGAGCTTGGCTCCCTCTAATTTGTAAGCGCTTACAATAACAAAAATAAAAAAACGCCTGTAAGCGCTTACAAAGAGTATTACATAATAACCACACTGTAAAACAAAAATTAACAATTAATTCACCTTCATTGATGATGTAAGCCGTTAATGCAAATTTACTGAAGCCGTTACACTTGCTCACACTCAAAGTATTATTATTAATAATCATATGGTTGAAAGAATAAAAACCAGATTTTTTATATATTACCCCTCGCCATTTCCATCGTCCCCTCATTCCCCCCAAATTAACTCGTCTATTTTTTGAACAAAAAACTACGCAATCACCTCGAAAGTGTGTTAATTATATGTTAACACCAACCGTAGGAGTGATACATGGCTAATCATATTTGGGGTTTAATCCACCATCCTGATCGTGAATGGCAGTCAATGAACCGTGAGCACGAAACTGTGTCGCATATGTATACACATTATGTGCTCTGGGTTGCGGCAATTCCGGTAGTAAGCGCCTTCATTGGCACCACGCAATTCGGGTGGTCGTTTGACGGCGAAGCCGCTATTAAGATCTCGCTGACCACGGGTTTAATGCTGGGTGCTGCCTTTTACGCATTAATTCTCGCAGCAGTGGCGGCAGTGGGTACTTTATTCCATTGGAAAACACGTAAGCTATTACTGCGTCCTTCTCGACAAGAGTGCATTGTATTTTCCGGCTACGTCGCTACACCTTTGTTTCTAAGTGGTATTGTGGCGATCTACCCCATATTCTGGGTATGTGCCTTGGCCTGTATATTAGGGCTGTGTTACTCGGCTTATTTGCTGTATGCCGGTACACCAAATTTCCTAGGAATAAGCCACAAGCGCGGCTTTATTATTTCAACCTCAACGTTATGCGTAGGCGTACTAATACTCGAAATACTCATGGCGATCGTCGTGTTGTTGTGGAGTATGGGGTCTGAACACAGTGTGGTGTGGCATTTCTTTTAAGCCGTATTAGCACATCTTTACTCATCCTTGTTGTGCAACATGGTTGGTGCACAACAAGGTTTGAAATAAGCAGGCACGGTCGAATAACGCACGGTGCCTGTGTGGTATTACTGTGACAATATAGTGAAAGGAAGGCGCAAAATCGCGCTATCAGAATTGGCAAACAACATCATTACACCAACATGACCCACCACAACAACCACGTACATGACCGCAGAGAACACCTGACCATATCTGTCGAGAGGGATTAAATGAGAGTTGTGGCGCTCTTTCCATTCAAAGACAACTTCTAATGAGCCAATAAAGATAAAGAACACCAGCAGCATCAGGCCGAATATATAGCTCACCCATAGCCCCAATGCGATGCCGCCTAAACACACGCTAAGCCCTACCCACGAGCGCATAGAAAAGCTGATGCTTTTAAGCACATGTCCACCATCTAATGGCAATACCGGCAACAAGTTAAACAAATTCACCAACGCACTTAATACAGCCACACCAGCAAACACTTCCATGCCAGTTAAATAATAGAGCACAACACCTAGCACTGAAGTGAACAAACCAAATGCAGGCCCCATAATTGAAATCACTACATCTTGCCAGCGAGTCGTCACCTTCTCATCAGACAACGCAAGCCCCCCAACAAAAGGGATCAAGTAAAAACCCTTGGTTTTTATGCCAAAATACTGCATCGCTCGCACATGTCCATATTCGTGTACCACTAGACATGTCACTAGCATAATGGCGAATTCAAAGCTAAATAACCATGCATAGCCGGCTACAGACGCCGCCGCTAAACCCGCTTTTACAACTTTGGCGCTTTTTAAGAGTTTAAACCCCAGCGCGGCAAGACCAATTAAACTGGCTTTCGACTTCACTTCCTGACGCGCCGGTAACCCCAAAGTTTGAATGCGTTCTCCGTTAACAAACACATCCATTTGTCTTGCTTCAACCTGCGTGGTGTCTAAACCTATGCGCTGCCCGCCAAGTTCAAACTCGTAATAATGAGTCTGCGCTGGATTGTCCACAACTAAGGCTTGTTGTTGACAAAAAACTTGAATCAGCGTTTGCTGCTTTAAGAAAAGCGTAAGCTCATGCTCACCGATATTGCACTGTAAACGTTCCATTTATTACGACTAGACCTTGAGAAAAGTCGCATCAGTATACGTCAATATAGGTCTCGCGATATAGCCTCAAATACCCACTCAGTATTTGGTCTTAATCGTATCCACAAACATGAGCGCCGACCCCAGCATGAATAAATACACGCCCACGGTAGCGTAATTGGCAAACTCAGGTAGAAACAAAGTACTGCCTGTAAAAAAGCTAATACTGGCCAAAAAATTTAACCGATTGATTTTAGATACCGCCCTTTGCTCCGTTGTTCTCATGTTTACGCCCCTTGGATTGTGCGCATTTCAGGGAGCAAGCCAAAACCAGCAGACACGCGATTCCAACTGTTTATTTCTAAGATCACCGTGGTGAGCTCAACCACATTTAACTCGCCCAGTTGCGCAACCACATCATCAAATGCAGACGACAACAGCGGCTTATCCGCGACTAAAGTCAGCGCTTCTGCCCACGCTAAAGCCGCACGTTCCTCTTGACTAAAACACGGAGCTTCGCGCCAAGCTGGCAATACATCTAATCGCTCTTGAGCAACGCCATCTTGTCGCGCTTCTTCAGCATGCATGTGCTGGCAATAACAACAATGATTAATCTGTGACACGCGCAATTTAACCAAATGAACTATCGCAGCAGTTAATTGACCGTTTGGGGTTACTTTACCCAACTCAACCAAATGGGTGAATATACGAGGACAGGTTTCCAACAATTTGTCTTGAGAAATACGTGCTTTCATTTTTATCTCCAGTTCGTTACTGGAAATAAGACTAAAAGCTCTTCACCTGTGAGAATTGGAAATTTGCGACAATTTTCTCGCCCGGTAATCTTTTGGCGTTTCAAAGGTTGCCGTTTTAAAGACATTGGTAAAATGAGACTGGTCGTAATAACCCACGCTAAGCGCTACTTCGCTCAGTGAAATCTCAGAGAGAGTCAGTAATTCTCTGGCTTTACGAACCCGGATAAAGCCTGCTATTTGACTAGGGCTAAGACCGATAAACTGTTTGCAATGGCGCTCTAAAGTTCGACGAGTCATCCCTTGTTGTAGCGCGAATTCATATGGGTTTACGCCTTGTTGAGAACAGTGAGCCACTAACTTTAACAAACGAGATGAGGCAAATTTTGTTTTACCTACTTGTTGAAGTAACCAAGTTTGAATATGCTCCACTACCACATCGAGGGGCGATTGAGCCATCTGCTCTAGCAAATTCAACAGGCTGGTGTTTTGTGTATCGAGTACATCAATCATGGCGTTTTGCTGCTCTAACCACTCTCGGTTGAGCAAGGCTTCGACACCACCCGGTAAAAACCGCAGACAAATATACTCGGCATCATTGCGCCAAAAATGTGAGCAAATTTGGGTATTGAACAAGAAAAAGCAATGAAATACCGAGCCAGTACGCTCAAAAACCAAACTGGCGCCACCGTCGGGATACAGCTTATCGGTGGTTGCCAAGCTTATGTCAGAAGACGGTGTTAAGGTGAAGATACTTTGTAGCCAAGGACGTAATGGTGCCACGATCGACCACCACGCGGGTTTGATCACTGAAAAGCTGGCTGCAGGAACAATACCTGTAGGAAGCGGCACCATAAACGATAAGATTAAGCCAATTTACAATACCGTTACTATGCGTTAAAAACGCTCCCTTTGGTAGTACTCAGGAACATTAAACTGCGTATCGCGCCACAAATAACTTTACAGTTTCTTCGACGATATAATCACAATCCAGCTCTCCAATTTCAGCCACACCATAAAGTAATGGATAAAATACGAGCGATTTCAGTTGATAAACAAACTGCTTTGCCGCGAGCGGAATATCATCTATCTGCACCACGCCTGCATCATTGGCAGCCTTAAGAAAGTCATCAAAAAAACGCAGGCACCCGACTGATTGCCCATTCAGTGATTTTGCTAATTCGGGGTCTTGCAACATTTGCATAAATGCCACTTTGGCAATGTCGAGGTAAGCAAGAGAAGAAAGCAAGCTAACTTCATTTTGTGCAACTGTAACAAGCTGCGCTTTCAGTGGCATTGACGGGTCAAAAACGCTTTGCTCACCTTGGTCGACTTTGGTAAACATCGACGCCAGCACCGCCTGAAACAAATCGGTTTTGGTGGAAAAGTGATTGTACACCGTTCGCTTCGACACCTGAGCTTCAGAGGCAACTAAGTCCATGCTTGTGCCCTCTACCCCTTGAATAGCAAACAAACGGGCGGCAGTTTCGACAATTTGTAATCGTTTTTTATCTGACAGTTTCATTTCACAGCTTTTTGTTCGGCGATCCCTTCTAAGTCGCCATCTTATCCTAACGACACAAAAAGTTACACTAAACAGTTTACTTTCCAAAAGACAAAAGTAAACTACACAGTGTAGTTTACCAAAGAGACAATAATGAAATACCTAGGTGTTGCCCTTACCCTTATTTTGCTGACTGGAGCCGTGCTCATGCTTAAAAGTTTAAATGCAGATGTGATCACTGATTTATCGGTTTCATCTCATTATCACGATGGTAAATTTGTTAATGACACGCCCACAGAGCCAAATTCATTGTCTAAAACACTGAAAATTATGTGGCGCTTCATTACGGAAAAACGAGTCGATACCACGCCCAAAAACCCTTTACCCATGGCGCCGATAACAACCAAAACACTCGCAGCCTTGCCGAATGAAGGTATTCATCTGGTAAAACTTGGTCATTCTTCTTTTCTTCTTAAAGTAGAAGGGGAATATTGGCTACTCGACCCCGTTTTTTCCGAACGCGCTTCGCCATTTGGCTTTGCAGGCCCCAAGCGTTTTCAAAACACACCCATCAATATCGACGAGTTACCATTAATTAACCGTGTTTTGATTTCTCACAACCACTATGACCACCTTGATAAAAACACCATCAAGATACTCAAAGACAAAGTAGAAAACTTCTATGTACCACTTGGCGTAGAAGGTGATCTTGTGCGCTTTGGTATTCAGGCGCACCAAATCCACAGCTTTGACTGGTGGCAGTCTCAAACGGTGAAAAACAGCACCATTACTTTTGCGCCTACGCAACACTTTTCAGGTAGAGGTTTAGGCGACAGTAACGCCACCCTGTGGGGGTCGTGGGTTATTAAAACCCCGACTCAAAGTCTCTATTTTAGTGGTGACTCAGGTTATTTTGACGGTTTCAAAACCATTGGTGAAAAATTCGGTCCGTTCGACCTAACCTTAATTGAAACAGGTGCATACGATAAAGATTGGCGAGATATTCACATGACACCCGAGCAAAGTGTGCAGGCTCACAAAGACGTAAAAGGCAAAGTCATGATGCCTATTCACAACGGTACGTTTGACCTTGCTTTCCACGCTTGGTATGAGCCACTAGATCGCGTGAGTCAAGCGGCGCTGGATAACGAGGTGCAACTTGCCACTCCTATCGTTGGCGAGGTCGTATCAATAGGCGGTAATTACCCACACACGGCTTGGTGGAAAACGCTCAAGTAAATCCCCCCAAACGAACAAGGGCAACCTCACATGGTTGCCCTTTGCATTTTTGCGAGAATATTGCCAACGCTATTCAGGTTGTTCCACTGGCTGTAGAAGTGGCTGGCCTTCCACATAGACCAAATTCAGTTGCATTGTAACCGGACCATGCTGAATTGAGCCTTGCTGGATAATACCCTTGTCATCAGCCAAAAAGTTCATCTGCAACGGCCCCATCTCAATCTGGAAATTAGCGCCTGGATCATCCCTTGTTTCTGTTATCACAACTTTGGTGGCTTCGGTTGCACTCGCTTCGGGGAGCCATGCGCTGTATTCACCAATATCGTAATCGGTTGCCAGCAATGCTGACGTTTCAACATAAGCACCATAATTTGAGAGCAACCACGAATCATGGGCAAGTGCGGCATTAATTTCTTCACCTTTTTGCACTCCCTCAACTTGCCAATGATCGGTTTGGTAACTCACGGTAAGTTGGTTCGCCAGTTCTCCATTTTCAATACTTAACACGTTGGCGTTGATCAAGGCGCCATTAATATTGCTCCAACCATTAGAAATTGAGTCGGAGGTCGCAACAACTCCCTGCCCCACGGGGATGACGAAAGCCGCGTCTTTCTGGCCGAAGATATCGCCTTCTTCATCTTGTGCATAACGCTCAACGCTATACCCAATCGGCATGTCGTTTAACACCATTTGGTAAACTACTTGGAAAAAATCCTGTCGTGTTTCACTGGCATTGAACGCTTCGATAAATGAGGCATACACAGCGTCAAATGTTTTTCGATAACCCAACTCATTGTGCACACAAATTTGTAAACTCTGTGAATTCTGAGCAGACGCCGATTTAAGTAAAGCACTGACCTTTTCATTCCCTTCACCAAGGCTATATAGCGTGTCGAATGCAATATAAGGAGTATTGCCAATAGTGCCGCTACCAATGGCGTAATTCACTTTGGCTGAGATGTCTTTTCCTACGTCTTCGGCAGTCGCCATAATGCTGTGTTCTACTATCGAATTTAGCGACGTGGCAACACCGTCAAAACTGGTAAAAACATAACATTCAACGGGTGTAGTAGAGCCAATATCAACCATGTAATACCAATGATCAGCGCCTTTTGCTGCCAATCGCCATTTGCCTAGCACTTTTTGCTTCACACCTAAGTCTTGAATATTCAGCGTTGACGTTTTTTCCAAGTCTATTTCTCTGTGCATGGCATCTTGGAACCAACCGGGAAATTCGGTGAGGTCAACAAAGTCATAGGCATTAACTGTCATACTGACCAACAACGTAAACGCGATAGCAAATGAACCACGAAGCTTCATAATGGGTTTATCCTTAACAGCTTTATTTTGTTTTTTTATTTAAGGTCACCGCGTTCTCCCCCATGAATTTCTGGGCATGAGAGCGAATCAGCGAAAGTGAAAAATGAGAATACTGGGTATCTGTACAACTTGCTATGAAAAAGATCTTAGTTAGGTATTATCGCGCGTACTTGACCATTTCTATCGTTAATTTGGCTGATAATTCGCTGCCGATGGGTGCCGGATTAGCGTACACTGTGGTTTCATTTTTGCCAGACTCTTACTGTTCACGGAACTGACTACAGGAAGCCTCAATGTCAAACCCAGTAAAACTGCTCAGCCTTTCCATTGCATTCGCCTGTGTGCTGTTATCACTCAATTTTGGTTTACGCTCGTCGATGGGCTTTTTTATGCGGCCTATTTCCAGTGAATTTGGTTATGGGCGCGAAGTCTTTGCGTTTGCATTAGCACTACAAAATTTGTGGTGGGGCTTATTTCAACCGGTTGCTGGCGCTGTTGCAGACCGCTACGGCACACTGAAAACCTTGTGTTTTGGTGCCGTTTTGTATGCAGGCGGTTTATACGTAACTGCAACAACAGGCAGCGAATTGGGCCTTAATGTCGGCGCTGGCATGCTAATGGGTATGGGCATTGCCGCCACCGGCTTTGGCGTCGTTCTTCCCGCCATGGCAAGAATGGTGAGCCCAGAAAAACGTTCATTTGCATTGGGGTTAGGCAGTGCCGCTGGTTCTGCGGGACAGCTATATGTCGTGCCTGTGGCACAAGAATTTATTGCCGCTTATGGGTGGAGCAATGCCTTACTGCTCATGGCGGGCTGTGCGTTATTAATGATATTACTCGCTGGGCCTTTTAAGCAAGATCACTCTCAAGGTGGTCAATCTGCTACTGACGACGTCACCCAAACCATGAAACAAGCCCTGTGTGAAGCCGGCGCGCATTCACACTACTGGCTGTTGGTATCTGGCTTTTTTGTCTGTGGCTTTCAACTCGCATTTATCACGGTTCACATGCCCGCTTTTTTGTCTGATCGGGGCTTTTCCTCTGAAGTTGCTGTAGCCAGCCTTGCACTTATTGGCTTGTTTAATATTTTTGGCTGCTTACTTTCAGGATCGTGGGCGGGTAAATACTCGAAGAAGAAACTACTTACCATTATTTATGCGTTGCGCGCCTTAGCGATTGCAGCCTTTATGTACTTTCCTATGACCGCCACGTCGGTCTATGCGTTTTCTATCGCAACGGGCCTTCTGTGGCTGGCAACCGTACCGCCCACATCCGGCTTAGTCGCACAAATGTTTGGCTTGCGTTATATGGGCATGCTGTATGGGTTTGTATTCCTAAGTCACCAGCTAGGTTCCTTTACCGGCGTTTGGCTTGGAGGCTACTTATACGATTCGACAGGCTCATACGACGTAGTATGGTGGTCAGCATGCATCATTGCACTTATTACAGCATTTATTCACTTATTGATTGATGAACGCCCAGTGGTAAGACTGCGCACTGCTATGGCCGCTTAAATCAAATTCAATGGCCTTTAGGGAAAAGTTGATGGGCTGCCAGTTCTGGCGCCCCACTGGCTTTCAGTTCCGCCGCTTTTACCAATTGAATTAGATGCTCATTAACCGGTACATGAATGTGTTTTTGTTTGGCTAGCTTCACTATTTCACCGTTCAAATAGTCGATTTCAGTGGTACGCCCAAGTGCTAAATCTTCGTACATTGAAGAACGTGCTTGTGGGTCAATTTTCAGGGTTGAAGCTGCCACCAGTCGAAAAAGCCAATCAGGCAATCGCAAAATATATGGCATCCACTGCGGGACTATTTTTCCCGTTCTCGCGGGTTTAATGCCGAAAGCTCGATACACGTTGAGCGCTTCATCTAGCACCACCGCCATTACTCGCCGATACGCCCTATTTCCTAATTGTTGTTTCAGTGGTAATCCAGACAGTGCATTAACAACATTGTTTAGGTTCATCATCAATTTGGCGTATTGCACAGGCGTGATATTCCGGTAAAGAGAAACGGGTAATTGCGCCGCCGTAAATCGCGCAATAAGGTCTGCACTTATACCCTGTGCGTCTTCAATCGCGAGATCCCCCTCGGTACCGCAATGAAATTGCCCATTACCTTTATTTAATACGTTGAATGGCACCATGCCTTTTAGCACAGTGTGTGACAGGTTTTGCTGGAGTAGTTCGCCATTCACCACACCATTTTGAAAACTCACTATTACAGCTGTTGATTTGGCATGTTGGGCAATAATTTTTGCCGATGATAGTGTGT
Organism: Alteromonas sp. ABE4_545; assembly: GCF_056161325.1. NCBI lineage: Bacteria > Pseudomonadati > Pseudomonadota > Gammaproteobacteria > Alteromonadales > Alteromonadaceae > Alteromonas > Alteromonas sp. ABE4_545. Next base: position 81,434 of record NZ_JBSWYY010000011.1, on the reverse strand, counting down.
CTGCGCTTTTCACACACAGTAAAATGAAATCAGCGTGACAAAGTACAGACGGCTCAGTGGAAAATAGCACCCTATCTTGAGCAATGTGCTCGCGGCGCCCTTTCCAATCGGTTACGGTTAACCCGTATTGTGAAATTTGGTCGCGTATACGCTCGCGACCTATCAAGGTCACTGTGGTTCCGGTCGCAGCTAAGCAACCCCCTAGGTAACAACCTACGCTACCAGCACCGAAAATCATGACCTTTGTTTTTCCACGCATTTCAGTTTCTCTCAGGGGGACTTATGTATACATAATTGGGGGCGTAAATCTTTCGAAATTCAAGCCTTTTAGCCCCCAAACCGGCTATTCAACCATACAAAAAGCATTCAGCTTGTTGCCATCCAAATCACGGAAATATCCAGCAAAAAAGCCTTTGGTTGCTTCCTCTGGTCTAAACCCAGGGGCACCTTCGCTGGTTGCTCCAAGCTCCAATGCTTTGTTATAAAATGCCGTAACTTGCTCGGGGTTTTCTAAATAAATCGCGGTCATATTACCATTGCCAACCGTCGCTGGCTCTTTATTAAATGGCAATGTAACCCCCAAAGCGCTTTCCTCTGGTGTGCGAGACCAAGCAATAAAGTAGTCGTCTTCTTCCATGTAACGCGTTGCGCCAATTGTTCCGAGTAATGCGTCGTAGAACGCGCCAGCTTTCGCTAAGTCTGCCGTACCCATAAAAACATAACCAATCATTTTCCTCTCCTTATTTCGACTCAATCAGTGTTCGAGTAATCATCATAGTCATTGACTACTGACAGTAAGTGTCAGTAGAGTTTTCATACGCGACAAAAAAAGCCAACTACAGACACCACACTTATGCGCAAGGCTGAAAGACTCAATCAAATCGTGCACTACTTAAGGCGCATGCATCAGGCTGTTACCGCAGAAACCCTCGCGAGGACTTTTGAAGTGAGTGTGCGAACCATCTATCGCGATATTCAAGATTTGACCGATACTGGTACGCCTATCTCTGGCGAAGCTGGTATCGGCTATGTTATTGACAAGCAGTACCACTTGCCACCCATCATGTTTGACGCTGATGAAATAGAAGCCATTGCGCTTGGTATTGGCATGGTAAGTAACTGGACAGACAGTGAGTTTGCTCGTAAAGCACAGAGTGCTTACCAAAAAATACAAGCGACATTGTCTGCGTCACTGATCCAAGAGCTAACACAAATCAGTACTTTTTCAGCACCCAGTCGATATAAAATTCCGTGGCAGGTCAATTTCACAGAGGTACGTGAGTGCATTCGCCGCAAGCAATACGTTACCTTTAACTATCAAGATTTGAGTGAAAACAATACTCACCGCCGCATTCGGCCATTGGCCCTTATTTCATTTAGTCCCATTTGGTTACTCGCGGGTTGGTGTGAATTACGTCAAGACTTCAGGAATTTCCGGCTAGAGCGCATTTCGCATTTTACCGTGTGCCCAGAGCGATTCCGCGATGAAAAAAACAAATGCCTAGCGACCTATTTAAAACAAGTAGAGCAAGAAGATTCACAATAAATCACAAATATTGTTCTCCAGAGCAAAATAGTGACTTTTGGCACAAGTGCTCAATACAGAGCAAGGATAAAGTGAGTTCATCTGATAAAGGAGAACATCATGAAATCACGCTTCCCCCTCGCACCGCTATTGGCTGTGTGTTGTTGTGCTAACGCTTCGGCCGCAAATGTCACCATTACTTTTGATGAGTTAACCCACACATCCGGTGAACTCTATATTGCTCTGTATGATTCCGCATCGGCCATGCAACAAAAACAAGCAATGCAAAGCCTGATCATTCGGGTGTATAAAGCACAGCAAACCACCATTTTGGCCGACCTGCCCGCCGGTGAGTATGGCGTAATGGTGTTTCAAGATCTCGATAATAATCACAACCTCAACACCAATTTAATGGGTATTCCCACCGAACCTTACGGCTTTAGTACCAATCCGTATTTAATGGGCCCGCCGCAATTCAGTGATATCGCATTTACTGTTGCTGAAACCGATGTGTCGTTAACGATCAATATGGAGTAATGATGATGGAACGCCGTGAGTTTTTAAAAGGGTTAGGGCTATTAAGCTTAGGAGCAATAACCCCCAGCTTGAGTTTCAATGCCCTTGGCGAAAAGGCCGAATCTTACTACTTGCGGTTTAAACGTGAGTTAACCAAACACCCTATTTTACGCGGTTGGGAAGGGCTTTCAGACGACATTGCGCCTAGGCATTTTGCATGGCAAGGCACGCTTCCTGCCGACCTTGTCGGTAAGCAATTTTATCGTAACGGCCCTGCCCGCGCAGTACTAGGTGAACAGCGCTACACGCACTGGTTTGACGGCGACGGCTTTGTACATCGTTATGCCTTTGAAAAGCAGGGGTTAACTCATTCTGGCCGCTTTGTAAGAACGAAAAAATTTGAAGCAGAAAGTCGCGCAGGCCGCTTTTTGTATAATGGCGCAGGCTCTGTCATTGCCAATAGCAGACCAATGAAAAGCTCAGAAAGCGTTAACACCGCCAATATTGCTTTGTTACCTGTTAACGATGAGCTATGGGCGTTATGGGAAGCCGGTATGCCTTACAAAATGCAACCATCTTCGCTACAAACCAACGGGCAAGTGTCATTTAACACCGAATTAGACGGTATGCCTTTTTCAGCCCACCCACATACCGACCGATTTGGTCACATATGGAACTTTGGCGATTTATCGGTATTTGGCCAATCGGCTATGGTCATATATCAATTAAACGCCAATGGCGCATTGCTTCAATACAAGGTTGTATCTGCGCCTAAAAGTTACGTGCACGATTTTGCCGTGACCGACAATCACCTAATTTTCTATTTCCCACCGCTCAAAAAAGGGGCGGGAGAAACCTTTATCGACATGATGAAATGGCAAGACGATCAGCAAGGACAACTGCTCGTCATCGACAAAAATTCACTCACTACCGTTGCCCAAATACCGTTTGATGCAGGTTTTGTGTTCCATTTTGGCAATGCGTGGCAGCAAAATAACACTTTGGTGATCAACGCCTGCTGGTACAACAATGCCGATGTAATGCTCAATAGTGTGATGGATGAATTAATTGATCACACCAAAGACCATGATCGCAGTACTGCCGCACAAATTATAATTGATTTACGTAGCCAAACCGCAAGGCTGGATAATTCATCCACACTCATGGAATTCGTGCAATTTGATAGTCGCTTTACTGGCAAAAAGACGCAAGTTCAGTATGGTGTGCACGCCTCAGCAGAAACAACACACTCCGAATTTAACTGCATCGCTAGTGTGAATACGTCGACAGGATCGGTCGACAGCCATAACCTAGGGCCAGATTTCATTGCTGAAGAACCACTTTTCATCCCTACCGGAAGTCAACAAGGGCAAGGTTATCTGGTTAATACCGCGCTGAACTTTAAAGAAGGCGCTACCTACTGCATGGTATTCGACGCAGAGCATATCGGCGATGGCCCTGTTGCTTGGACAAAGCTAGATACATATATGCCGTTGGGCTTTCATGGTGCGGTGATTTAGCTCTACTTGACTGTTTGGGTACATTAGGCCCCCCACTCTCTCAGTTGTTGAATATGCCTTATTCTATTACGCTGCAAAGCAAAGGCTTCAAACACGTCGTCGTAATTTCGATTTTTTGGAGACAAATTAGGTAAGGCTAGATTCGCTTGGGTAAAAAACTCTTGTTGATTGCCATCCCAACCTTGCTGCCACCAGTGAATAATCAAAGCACGGCAGTCAGACAATTTTAAATTTGTGGGTAGCTTATCTGATTTCTCAGCATTCACTTTGACAGTTGCAGGTAACAAATTCCATAAATCATTATTCGGCCAACGAGAAAAAGGAAATGCGTGATCGATAGCATAACGCGAGCGCTTTATTGTTGCTCCTGACCAGCAACAACACACTTGTTCATTATTGAGTAGGCTATCCACTCTTTCTCTCACTCGAACTGTTGTGCGTTGAGCGCTTTCCCACTGTAAGGCCTTTAAATAGTAGGTTTTCTCAGAGTGTTGTTGTTTGTTGACTTGATAGCTCTGCATCAAGTTCGCCCATTCATTGACCAGCGCAGGCTCAATCCATACACTGAATCCCGATAATGACTCCCAGACATGCCGCGGTACGACAAAGCGACCAAATCCAGAAAAAAACTCACTATCAAGCACAAAACCCGATTTAGGCTTTGCCATTTTGTAAGTTTCAACATCGAAAACAGCCTTATCAGAATGGGGCAAAGTAATGTACTTTGCAGGCATATCCCGAATAGTGACACAGATATCTTTTAACGTCTGGAATAGCGGCAAGGCCAAAGTATCATCCAAATACATAGCACCAATAGTAAAATCTTGCTTTTTCAACTCTGTCAATCGCTTCCAGCCCGAGGCTTTAACAAACCCCAAGCCTTTGGATTTAGAGCTACTTTGTCTAATATCGTAGTCGTCGATCAAGGGCTTGTAGAGTCTAAGCCAATATAACGCGACCAGACCTAGTGGCAAAACTACATGTTTATCGCTGCACTCCAGCACTGCGCCAGGATGACCTTCAGCAATTCGCAAAAGCGAACGCAACAACGCTAATTTATACGTAGACGATTTATTATCGTTTACCACTATATTCCGCAATAAGGGAAAAGCCCCTGTACCATCATCGGGCAAGGTACACATGACGGTTTGCCATGTGACTTCACTACGAGCAAGTACATCCTCTTGTGCGTCATTCGACAATAACTGGAATATCAGCCCATTTTCTTGAGCTAAAGAGGCGATTTCATCCGCCGAAACGGAGTACATAATACGCTCATCGCCACAGGGACCATGACGCAAAGAAATAATGAGCTTGCCATTGGGTTTAAGTAACGTACTGAGTTTTCGAAATGCCCGTTGGCGCTGGCTAGTAGGAACGTGCATCCACACAGCACTCAATAAAATTAAATCAAACTTAATCTGCAATCCAAATACGCTGCGCAGTTCCGGTAACGTGTCAGAAAGCCATTGGATGGAGTGTTGTTCAATATTGTAACTTTGCGCTTGTTCACGAATGCCGGTTGCTGGTTCTACCGCGACGACACTCAGGCCTTTACTGGCCATAAAGCGTGCATCACGCCCCGACCCAGCCCCGACATCTAACACCACGCCGTCTTGAGGTAATTCCTTTATCCATTCTTTGTGAACTTGTTCAAACGACGTGCTTTCGTATTGTTTGGCGAATTGCTCAGCATGGGTGGAGTAATAAGTGATTGTGTGGTTCATACTGCAGGCGTCATTCCGTTTAAGCACCAGAGCACACATTTAGTCATGTATTTGAAAACGTTGCAAGAACGACGCAGCGATCACCCTAGTTATAAAAAGCAAACCCCACAGGCCTAAAAGACAAGTGGGGTGGTTATCGATAAAGAAACTATATTTAGTCGTCGCTGAACTCGCGAATAATGTTGTTCAGTGTATCTTTCGCGTCACCTAACACCATGCGGGTGTTCTCTTTAAAGAACAGCGGGTTGTCTACCCCTGCAAAACCTGCATTGGCTGAACGCTTCAATACAAACACGGTTTTCGCGCGATACACTTCAATCACAGGCATACCGTAAATGGGGCTGCCCTGCATTTCTTTTGCTGCTGGGTTTACCACGTCGTTCGCACCAATAACAATGACCACATCGTAGTTTTCCATTCGTGGGTTTACTTCATCCATTTCATAAAGCTGGTCGTAAGACACGTCAGCTTCAGCAAGTAACACGTTCATGTGCCCCGGCATACGCCCCGCTACGGGGTGAATGGCGTAGTCAACGGTACAGTGGTTTTCTTCGAGTAAAGACTGTAACTCGCGTACCGCGTGTTGAGCCTGCGCCACCGCCATACCGTAACCCGGCACAACCAACACAGCTTGGGCCGCTTCAAGCACATAGAAGGCGTCTTGCGCCGACATCACCTTAACTTCGCCTTGAATTTGCTCGCCCATTTCCACTGGCTTAGAAAAGCCCGACAGCAATACATTCATTAACGAACGGTTCATGGCTTTACACATGATGTTGGTCAGAATAAGCCCCGACGCACCTACCAACAAACCTGTCACGATCAAAATCGCATTACCCACTGCCAAACCGGCTGCCGTAGCGGCAATACCTGAGTAGCTGTTTAGCAAAGCAATGACCACCGGCATATCGGCACCGCCGATTGATATAGTTGCCCACAGCCCGAAGCTCAGTGCTAAGGCAATCGATACATACAGCCACAGTGTATTATCGGGCTGGGTTACAAACATATAACCCACTGCCGCTAACGCCGCCAAGTGAGCAATACTCAATTCACGCAAACCGGTAAATACCAAGGCTTTCGACGACAAGCGCCCAGATAGTTTACCCCACGCAATCACCGAGCCAGAGAAGGTCACACCACCGATCAATACGGTAAAAAACAGTGTGATGAACACAAATGGGCTAGCACTCATTAAGGTGAATGCATCCATACCATTGATGGTAGCCCACCCCAGAATCAGTGAGGCTGCCCCACCAAAACCGTTAAATAACGAAACCATTTCCGGCATTTGGGTCATTTCGACTGAGCGCGCTTTCCATACTCCGTAAGCGCCGCCAATCAACACACCCAGTAAAATCCAGTGATAGCTAATAATGTGGTTATCCAACAAGGTCACTACTACTGCCACCAACATACCAATTGATGAGATCCAGTTACCTTTGCGCGCAGTTGCGGGGTGACTGAGTAATTTAAGCCCTGCAATAAACAGAGTTGCCGCCAATACGTAGGCGAGGTTTATCGTCATTGCGATAGAAGTCACTGTACACCCTCCCTACTTCTGATCTTTTTTCTTGAACATGCCAAGCATGCGGTCGGTCACCAGGTATCCGCCCACTACGTTGATGCTTGCCAATGCCACTGCGGTTACGCCCAGTACGGTAGTCAGTACACTGTTGTCACTACCCGACGCCACTAATGCACCCACTAGCGTAATACCAGAAATGGCATTCGACCCCGACATCAACGGCGTGTGCAGAGTTGCAGGTACTTTACGGATTAATTCAAAGCCCAAAAAAGCAGCCAATAAAACAATAAAGATAAGGTAAATAGTGTCCATGATTAGGCTCCTTTGTACGCGTTAAGCAGCATCTCGTTAATGACCTTACCCTCATGGGTGATCACACTTTGGGCGAGAATGTCGTCTTCTAAATTGAGCTCAAATGCTTTCGACTCAGTGTTGAAAAACTCGTCAATTAAATTGAGTAGGTTATTGGCATACATATCGGTGGCATCTTTCGCCACGCTCTGGCTCCAGTTACCCACACCAATTACGGTTACGCCATTGACTTTAGCCACTTCACCGGCAACTGAACCTTCCACATTGCCACCCGACTGTGCTGCCATATCCACAACCACACTGCCAGGCTTCATCAACGCGAGTGTGTCTTTGTTGATCAGTTGTGGCGGACGACGACCAAACAGTTGCGCCGTTGTGATCACAATATCAGCATCAGCGATCGCATCGCGCTGCGCTTCTTGCTGGCGGGCTTTCTGCTCGTCAGTGAGTTCTCTGGCGTAGCCGTCTTTGGTTTGGCCGGTATCGCCCAAATCGATTTTTAAGAACTTGCCGCCTAGCGACTCAACCTGTTCAGCGACCACAGGCCGTGTATCGTACGCCAATACACTGGCGCCTAAACGCTTCGCCGTTGCAATGGCTTGAAGCCCTGCCACACCCGCACCAATAATAAACACCTTGGCAGGTTTGATCGTGCCAGACGGCGTCATCATCATAGGCAAAATGCTAGGTAAATGGGTTGCAGCTTGCATCACCATCACATAACCAGCCAAGCTGGCCTGCGAACTTAACGCGTCCATTTTCTGGGCGCGAGACGAACGCGGGATCATTTCCACTGACAAAGTGGTTATCTGTTTCTCTGCAAGAGAGGTCACCAATGGCTGCTGAAAAAACGGGTCAATATGCCCGATCACCAACGCACTTGGTTTCAGTATCGCAACTTGCTCCTGTGTAGGACGATTAACCATGGCGACAATGTCAGCCTCGGCTAAATGCGTATCTACATCACTAACGATTTCTGCGCCCTGTGACTGATAAACCTTATCGTCATAACCAGAGCGAACGCCAGCGCCCTCTTGCATGTATACCGACAACCCCATGCGTGTCAGGCGAGCTACCGATGTCGGAGATACCGCACAGCGTCTTTCCGCTGCCACCCCTTCAAATTGCAGCGCCTCATTCAACACTAATAATTTCACATTGTTCTCCTCACGTTCCGGCAGGCCAGAGCATGCCAAACCAAGTGCAGCCTTGGCTACAACAAGCGTAGAACTAGATACTTTAAAGTTGTTATTTGAAACGAACGACCCCAAAGTGAGGTATTTTCGTTATTCATCAGCAGTTATAAACATTAAATTAACAAATGAGTTATGCTGGAGAGTTGCTCAGAAAAGAGGCTATCACGGGGAGTGAATAGAGTGGTTTCGACTTTTGTACTTTAAGGAATAAGACCTTGAGCGATCAACCTATTCAACACTGGTAGTACCTCGAAGGTAGTAACCTAAAGACATAACTTTGGTGAATAGTTAACCATTATTGCCGCCATTACATTTGATGCAGTGCCGATTGCGCGGTGAGTGTAATTTGTTCCCTCAGTTGGGCCATTAACGCACTTTCACTTTGCCAGTAATGCCAGAATAACGGTGTATCCATAAAGTAATTTGCTTTGAGGTCGACCAATTGCCCATTGTCGAGGTAAGGCTGCATTTGTAATTCGGGCAACAAGCCATAACCCAACCCAGCTAACACACCACGTAAAAACCCCTCTGAAGACGGGCACAAATGTGTTTTTTGCGGTGCAATGCCACATTGATGTTGTAAGAACTGATGCTGTAACTGGTCGTCTTGATTAAACACCAAACAAGGTGCATGAGGCAGATGAGTTGTTAATGCCTGATTTAACTTAAATCGCTGAATGAAATCTGGGCTTGCGACTGCCCGATAACGCAGCGAGCCTAGTGGCATGACCTTAGCCCCATTCAGCGCCTGATTGCTAGCACAAATACACGCCATTACATCGCCCTGTTTCATCCGCTTTAAGCCTACAGATTGGTCTTCTACCACAAAGTCGAAACACAATTGAGGATGCTCAGGTAATACCAACGCTTGAGGCAACCATGTTGCCAGTGAGTCAGCATTCACGGCTAAACGAATGGTAGAAATACTGGTTTCATCCAGCCCTAAGGTCGATTCCATTTGCCGTACTTGCTGCAAATGATTCAATAGCCGCTGCCCAACCGGCGTAGGCATAGGCGGAGACGAGCGCAACAACACTGGCTGACCCACTATAGATTCCAGCTGTTTAATTCTATGGCTTACTGCCGATTGGGTTAAAAACAAAGCTTGGGCCGCTTTTTCAAAGCCACCTTTACTGACCACAGCCGACAACGCATCTAATAATCGATAATCAATCATGAATTTAATTAATACAGCATAAAATACATTCGTTTGATTAATCATACCTCGACCGTAAACTGCGCAGCAAGATCATTAGCAAACGAGAACAGAAGTGACTTTTTTATTAGGGTTTGGCGTAGGGTTAAGTTTAATTGTGGCCATTGGTGCGCAAAATATCTGGGTATTGAGCCAAAGTATGGCGGGGGCAAACCGCGTGGTGATCGCCACCGTTTGTATTTTGTGTGATTGCTTGTTGATTGCCCTTGGCGTTTTCGCAGTTAAACACGTACAAGTACTTATTCCACCTTTAGTACCGGTATTAACTTGGCTAGGGGTTGCACTACTATTATGGCTAGCTTGGCAAGCGGCACAACGTGTGTGGGCCGGAGGAACAGGCTTACAAGTAGATAACAGCATGCCGGTACAAAGCGCGTCGAAAACCGCTCTAACGGCGCTCGCTATCACGCTACTGAACCCCCACGTTTATTTAGACACGGTCTTTTTAATTGGTGGCGTGGCTAATCAGCAACCTAGCCCCGTGATATTTATGGTGGGCGCCTGTGCCGCTTCGTTGGTGTGGTTTTCTAGCCTGACCGCGTTAGCTCCAAAATTAAAAATTTGGCTCAACTCGCCTCGTCGTTGGCAAATGTTCGATAGCGTTATCGCCCTATTGCTGGGTGGAATTGCGGTGAATTTAGCATTGGGGTAACGCCTTGTTTGGGTTACCATTCGCCCCACGAGTTACAGTAAACGAGAATAACCATGACTGACGAAATCAAATTTGAAGATATCGAGATTGGCGACGGCAAAGAAGTCAAAAAAGGCGCGTTGATCACGGCACATTATCGCGGACAGTTAGAAGACGGCACTGAGTTCGACTCTTCCTATGAAAAAGGCCGCCCATTTCAAACCGTGTTATCACAGAAAAAAGTGATTAAAGGCTGGTTTTTAGGCATTCAAGGCATGAAAGAAGGTGGTAAACGCAAATTATGGGTGCCGGCCGAACTGGGGTATGGCGAACGGCAAGTTGGCAAAATCCCGCCTAACAGCGATTTGTATTTCGAAATTGAGTTAATCGAAGCGCTAAACAGAGACGACTAATCTCACACTCATTATCAGATATAGCGTTAAATAGTATCGATGATCAGAATGGCGCTATGTCTGACATCGCAGTAACATAGTGCGTTTTTAGGCGCTCTTTAACCGAGTGCCTTCTCCTTTATACGGATTACCCAGCGCCTATGTGGTCAAAAGCACTGTTAGGATTATTACTCGGACGCATTGCGACCACCTTGATTGGCTCTACCATGTCGGTTTCTATCGGCTGGCATTTGTATCAAGCCACGGGTAACGCCTTTGACCTTGCGCTTATTGGCCTGTTCCAAATCATTCCAGTACTCACCCTGTCTCTGTTCACTGGCTGGGTGGCCGATAATTTCTCCCGCCGTAAAATTCTTATCGGCGCGGCTATTTCCCAGCTAGCTGTTTTACTCGCTGTGGCCATTACTATGGCACAACCCGAGTTAAACAAGTGGTATTTGTATATGGCTTTGATGGTACTGGGCGTTGGCCGCGCGTTTTTTGCGCCGGCTATTCAGTCGATGCTGCCGAATATTGTTCCTACAGAGCATTTAAACCGGGCTGTGGCCCTCATGAGTTCAGCATGGAATATGGCATTAACCATCGGCCCTTTTATTGCTGGCATATTATTAGCCGCACTAGACGTGCAACTCTATTGGTTGCTCTTGGCATTGGGTGTATTCACCGTGTCGGGCTTTTGGATGTTACCCGAAGTCACCGTAAAATCAGACCGCACATTTAGCCTTCAAGATTTGCTCGGCGGCGTGGTGTACTTACGCCAGAACAACGCCGTATTAGGCAGTATGGCTATCGATTTAATGATTGTACTGTGTGGCAGCGTCATGGCCATTTTACCCGTATTCGTAAGCGATGTTCTTCACGCCGGACCAGAAACACTAGGGCTACTGCGTGCCATGCCAGCCATAGGTGCAACACTGGTTGGGCTAACCATTACCCGACGTAAAAAAGCCATTCAGCGCAATGGTAGATTACTGTTTATCGCGCTCACCATCTTTGCCTCATCAATCATTTTGTTCGCGCTATCCGACACCGTACTCATCGCCTGTATTGCGCTGTTTATTTATGGCGGTTCAGACATGATAAGCGTGGTGATCAGAAGCTCAGTGGTACAAATTCTTACTCCCGACAACTTACGTGGAAGAGTGAGCGCGCTTAACTCTCTATTTATTGCCTCATCAAACGAGCTTGGTGATTTTCGAGCAGGCTCAGTCACCGCTCTTATCGGCCCAGTAGCGGGAGCACTACTTGGAGGCATTATGGCTTTTGGTGTTGTAGGCATGAGCGCGGTGTGGTTTAAGTCGTTGCGAAACTTAAAAACAATATCTGCCCAGCCTCAGCAAAGCAGGCCTGATTAACGGCCGTTCCAAGGGTATCAATATCGAAAAAAACGCTCTAAAATGCACAAGAATCATCTATAATTCCCGTTTTTGTTAAACTTTACTGGCAGTAATAATTCCTATGCTTCATTGGCTTAACGCATCGCTAAACAGAAAGATTGGTAGCCTTTTTGTTGTGCTACTTTCGTTTCTTTTCGTGGTGATTATTTTCTCCATTTATAAGCTTCGACTAATTGACTACGAAATGAAGGAAGTGGCCGAAGTCGATATCCCGCTCAATGATATGATGGGCCAAGCCGAAATGTTGCAACTCAAGCAGCACATTTTTATGGAGCAATTTCGTCGGTTAGGTGGGTTTGGAGAAATGACAATTGACCCCAAGCAACAATTTTCTGACCGCAAACAGGAATTAGTACAGCTGCTAAATGGGGCCACCACCCTCATTTCTAAAAACATTGAGCGCCATAAAATTCGCTTTGAACTCCTCGAACATCAAGCCTTATTAGCTGAAATAGCCTCATTCCACCAAATAAGTAATAACTTTGAAAAACACCTAGAGGTTATTATTGACGAAAGTGAAGTGACAGAATCGGAATGGCAAGACATTGAACTCGTCGCCCGTTCACTCGATGCCAGTATGAACGCGATATTAGCGGAGATAGAAGCCGTTACCCAAGAAGCCGCTCACTACACAGAAAAACACGAGCAAGAGTTTCTTTACGTCAATAGTTTGCTAGGGATTGCAGCGTTAGTAATAGGCTTATTTTTAACCATTTATATCATTCAAATTATACGGTTAAGAATTCTCAAAATTCATCAGCAGGTAGAAAGCATTCACGACTCAATTGAATCTGGCACGCCAATTCAAATCGCCTCTCAAAAGGCTGAAAAATACAAACCACAAGACGAACTCGGTGAGTTAGAAGTAGACCTACAAAAAATGATGCGCCGTTTGTCAGACGAGATGGCTGGCCGGTTAGAAGTCGAAAAGCAACTCATTATGCTGGCCACACGAGATAAATTAACTGGTGCTTATAATCGCCATAAATGGGAAGAACAAATTCAAGTTTCTCTCGACCTAGCGCAGCGTGGCGTTTCTTTTTCTATCATCATGCTCGATATCGACCACTTCAAAAATATTAACGACCAATATGGTCACCACACTGGCGATGAAGTGCTTCGTTGTTTTGTCGACGAACTAAGCGTTTGCCTAAGACAATCTGATTTCTTATTTAGAATGGGAGGCGAGGAATTTGCCGTGCTCTTGCCGCAACAGTCGCTAGTACAGGCTCAATCAGTGGGTGAGCGAATCAGAACAAGAATAGCGGCGCTTGAAAAAGAAAATATTCCCAAGTTTACTGTCAGCCTTGGTATTAGTACCTACGACGACGGCGACGACGAAAACGCAATTCTAATGCGTGCCGACAAAGCTCTGTATCAGTCTAAGCTCAATGGGCGTAATCAGGTAACGCTTGAGAGTGAAAGTGACAGTGAAAACGCACAACCGAGTTAGCAACTAATCATGTACACATAGATTTAGCAATGTCTACAAACGCTTTTAAAGCCGGGTTTTCATTGTCGCTGCGCCAAATCATTGCATAATCCACTTCAGGGGCGTTAGCTAATGGAATAAATTTAACGTTCTCATGTTGTAACTTTTGTATCGGTTCAGGTACTAATGCCACCCCCAAGTCTTCCGCCACCAGCGTGACAATGGTTTGTTGTAATTGGGTTTCCAACACCACTTCAGGTACAAAGTCAGCACTCCGACAATAACCTTCAATGGCTTCACGCAATGCTGGCGCAACGTTAAATGGCGTAGCAATAAAAGGAAATGCAGACAACATAGCCGCGGTTACTCGCGGTTCCTGAGATAAAGGGTGCGCTCTGTGAACTGCGTGGCACAATTTTTCAGAGCAGATATCCAGCGCCACCATCCCGACCGGCACGCTAGGCTTAAGCATAATTGCTCCATCAAACTCCCCTTTTTGTACACTGTTAACCAACTGACTGGGCAGCACCTCCTGTAATCGCAACGACACTTTAGGAAAGTCACGCATAAATTTTCGTGTAATCCCCGGCACAATATTAAAGGCAGCGTGCATCATAAAACCGATATTCAATGCCCCTAACTTACCTTCATACACAAGCCTTGCATTAACGCTAGCCTGTTCTGCGGTGCGCAAAATACGTTTTGCATCGTCATAAAACTGTTGCCCGGCTGGCGTTAATGACACGCCCTTAGGATGTCGTTTGAAAAGTGTTACCCCGAGCGACTTTTCAAGCAATGCGATTTGACGGCTCAACGGCGGTTGGGTGATATGCAATAGTTCTGCGGCCCTGCCGACATGCAAGGTCTCGGCAACCACAACAAAGTACTGTAACTGGCGAAAATGATACATGATTCAAAAAAGGTATTAAGCAGTGCTTTAATATGCATTTGAACGTATCGAAATTCCACATTACTGTAAAGCCCCTTCACTCAAACAGGACTTAATGTGCCAACCACGCTCACCATCATCACGCCGATTTTTGCACTCATATTATGTGGCTGGACGATACGCCGTATGCAATGGGTGAGTGACGCAACCACAGTAGAACTAAATAAGTTTGTTGTAATCCTCGCGCTACCAGCTTTGCTATTCGACACTGTGGCCAATGCACAATGGAAAGCACTTTGGTTACCCGATTTTATCTCGCTGTTTTTTATCGCCACATTATTACTTTTCGTACTCACCATTGCTCTGAACCATAACGGGCAAACATCGTTGTCGAACGCCACTATTGATGGGCTGAACGCCAGTTATGCCAACACCGGCTTTATGGGGTTTCCGTTACTGTTAGCCGTGGCCGGAGACAGCGCCAAGCCTCTGGTATTAATTGCGACTCTCATCACGGTGTGCATTTTATTTGCCTTAGCCATCTTGTTATTGGAAATGAGTTGCCAAGCCAAAGCCCCGCGATGGCAGCTAACCTTAAACATTGCGTTAAAGCTGTTGAAAAACCCCATCGTCTTGGCGCCATTGTGCACAAGCTTTTTTCCACTCACCGGTTTTACAATACCGAACATAATCAATACCCCATTCCATATACTCGGCGCGGCCGCCGCCCCCTGCGCTTTGGTTACCATTGGATTATTTCTTGGTGGGCAAAAAAGTACGTCAGTGCTGGTGACGAAAAAAAGCATCTACCTCGTGTTAACCAAGTTAATCATTCACCCTGCACTCGTCATAGGGCTAGCGACTTGGTGTTTTTCGCTTCCAGAAAATTTAACCTATTGCGCTGTATTACTCGCGGCGTTACCCACAGGGACAGGCCCATTTATGCTGGCAGAATATTATAGGCAGGAACCAGCTATTACTTCAGAAAGTATATTTTTATCAACATTGCTATCGCCTATTACCTTAGCGATTATCATGCTGTTGTTTGCTCCGTGAAACTTAACAAGCCTCGTCAAGCGCCCCGCGATAGCTCTCAACTGAAGATTGAGAGTATAAACACACCAGTTTGGTTGAAGTAGTGTGTATTTCTGCTGAGCGAGTCTCCCAACTCAATATGTTTACCAGAACAAACAAAAACCTCAACTCCAACCCCGTAATGTTTGCCAAAGCAAACAATTGAAGGTCTGCCCTGACATTACATTTCTACATAGGTATTTGGAAAGCTAGAAGCTAGTACCATTTATCTACAAACCGATAGCAATTCCACCAAACAGGCAAAAAGCTCAAAAAACAAACTGGCGGCGAGGTAAAAAGAGTGTTAATATCCGCCCGCCTTTAAAGGGTACTATTGATATTTACTAATGCTCCTTCCGTTCGTCCATTGTTAGTCTCTTCCAGTGATTTACATTTAGACCGTTACAGATCTAAGCCAGCTAAACAAAAGATAGCCCTTCAATGCAATACATTGCGCATAACGCGTAAAAACAATTTAATTATTTTTGGAGTTATCCATGTCTAAATCTACTGGTACAGTAAAATGGTTCGACGAAACTAAAGGTTTCGGTTTTATCACTCAAGCAGACGGCGGCAAAGACGTGTTTGTACACTTCCGTGCAATCAAATCTGAAGGCTTCCGCACTTTGACTGAAGGTCAAAACGTAGAATTCGTAGTAGAACAAGGTCAAAAAGGCCCTCAAGCTTCTGAAGTAGTAGTACTTTAAGCTGTTCTACGCAGGCGCATTTTTGCGCCTGCGGCGTTTGATGCATGAACTTGCACAAACACTGCAACTTAGAGCCTCACGGTTCAATCAATCAAGCACCTCGCTACATTCGTTTTTCTCTCGTTTCGGAATTTTAATGTCGTTTAGTCAATTAGGGCTTTGTAAGCCATTGCTTCAAGCTGTTAGCGAAAAAGGCTACAGCACTCCTTCCCCCATTCAACAGGAAGCAATTCCTGCCATACTGACAGGCAAGGATGTTCTGGCTGCGGCACAAACCGGCACTGGAAAAACAGCAGGTTTTACATTACCTATTTTACATCGCTTGGCCGATGCTGACCGAGTAAAACCCAATCATGTACGCGCATTGATCCTCACCCCAACCCGCGAATTAGCGGCGCAGGTAGAAGCGAACGTGAAGGACTATTCCAAGCACATGCGCATTAAAAGTGCGGTTGTGTTCGGCGGGGTCAGTATTAACCCTCAAATGCGTAACTTGCGTTTAGGCTGCGACGTATTAGTCGCCACACCAGGTCGATTACTCGACTTGTATCAGCAAAACGCAATCAAATTTAGCCAGTTGGAAATGCTCGTGCTCGACGAAGCCGATCGCATGCTCGACATGGGCTTTATTCACGACATAAAACGCATATTAAAATTGCTACCCAAACAGCGCCAAACGCTGTTGTTTTCTGCCACTTTCTCGCCAACAGTGACCGAATTGGCAGAATCGATCACGCAAAACCCAATTAAAGTCTCAACCGCGCCGGTGAATACCACAGTGGATAAAATTGAGCAGCATTTGATCACGGTAGACAAATCGAAAAAAATCACGGCATTGATCACCTTGATCAAGCAAAAAGGCTGGACCCAAACCCTGGTTTTCAGTCGCACAAAACACGGTGCAAACCGTATTGCCAGTAAACTGGAAACCGCGAAGCTTCCCAGTGCCGCCATTCACGGCAACAAGAGCCAAGGGGCCAGAACCAAAGCATTAGCCCAGTTTAAGGATGGAAAGATTAGGGTATTGGTTGCCACCGATATTGCTGCGCGCGGCATTGATATTTCACAGCTTCCCGTGGTGATTAACCTAGACCTTCCCAACACGGCAGCCGATTACGTGCACCGTATTGGCCGTACCGGACGCGCTGGCGCAATTGGCGAAGCTTGGTCTTTTGTTAGTGCCGACGAAGTTGAGCAACTACAAGATATTGAGCAACTCACTCAACAGCTATTTGTTCGTGAAACAATGGAAGGCTTTGAGCCGCTTACGCCTGTACCTGAAACGCGCTTGAAGGCACCGAAAAAGCCTAAAAAACCCAAGAAGCCGAAAAAGCCAAAAGCGGCTCAAGATAAAAAGCCACAAACAGCAAAGACAACTCAAACGACAAAGACAAACAGCAGCGCTACCCCCAAACCTAAGCGCCGCAATCCTTCTCGCCGTCGTAAACCTGCTGCGTCATAACACATTGCAAACAGCTAGGTCTTTCCCATTGGGTAAAAATCGTAGAGAATACGGGCATTATTAAAAGCCGAAGGACAACCCTTCGGCCCTTTATTGCAGGATTATCCTATGCCAAAGGCAAGCGAAATTAAAAAGAACAACACCATCGTGTTTAACGGCAAAACCTGTATTGTGCGTGATATTGAACGCTCTGTACCTCAAGGTCGCGCAGGTGGCAGCATATACCGCATGCGTATGTACGATGTGGTAACAGGCGCTAAATTTGACGAAACATTCAAAGATTCAGACATGTTAGATATGGCAGATTTGTCTCGTCGCCCTGTAATGTTTTCTTACATGGATGGCGATGAATATGTGTTCATGGACAAAGAAGATTACACGCCGTATCACCTGAATAAAGAGTCTATTGCTGAAGAAGCGTTATTCATTAACGAAGAGACAGACGGCATTCAAGTGGTTATTGTGAGTGATGCGCCAGTAGCACTTGATCTACCTATGAGCGTAGAACTACAAATTGTGGAAACCGACCCGTCAATTAAAGGCGCGTCTGCAACTTCGCGTACTAAGCCAGCCACCCTATCTACCGGTTTGGTTGTTCAAGTACCTGAATATATCAGCACTGGCGAGTGGATTAAGATCAATACCGAAGAGCGCAAATTCCAGAGCCGTGGTGACAAACACTAATCTGTGATTTAGTTTAGCCCCTAGCAATTAAACCTAGCGATTAAGCGCAGGGGCTAAACATTAAAACTCAGTGGTTTCAAAACTCAATAGTTTCAAAACTCAATCGTGTCGCCTTCATTCAATATATGAAGTGGTACATCGGCATCGAGTTCATCGTACATATGCAACAAGCGGAACAATGCCGAATGGGACGTTTTATCCCCCATCCGCCAACTCGCATTGCCATAACCCCAAGGCACCATTGCCTTACATCCCAACTCTTTAGCCGCAACAAGCGCATCTTCAGGTGTTGCGTGTACTTTGCGATAAAACTTTGGCGACTCTTCGCTAAAGTAAGAAGCAATGGGTAATAAACAAATATCTATACTGCCAAATCGCTTGGCGATATCTTTAAAGTGCGGCGAATAACCCGTATCACCAGCGAAAAACAGGGTTTTTCCATTGTTTTCCAGCACCCAGCCACCCCATAGGGATTTGTTGTTGTCTTCGTAGATATAAGGCACCAGAATGCGATTACTAAAGTGATGCGCAGGCACAAAATGCACGGTCGTCTCCCCCACCTGCTTATTGGCATACCAAGCCATTTCACTGATGTTGTAGCCATTTTGGGCAAAGTGCGTCGCAAAGCCCATGGGTACAAGATACTTAGGCGCTGTGCCTATTTTGCCAATATCGCTTTTATTAAAGTGGTCGTAATGAATATGGGAATACATTACCGCATCAGCGCTGTGTAATGCCTCTGGGGGTAAAGGAGCGGGCTTGTTGCGAAAAAAACCATCCGACAACTTAAATGCCCAATTCACCGGCCAATCGAACTGGTCGAATACCGGGTCGAATAAAAAGCGCTGACCGTTCGCCGTTTGAATATAAAAGCTGGCGTGGCCCAGCCAAGTAACGCTAAAGCCAGTGTCTGTTTCCACCTCACGCTTATCACCGGTATACAAGCAATCTTGCATGGGTGACTCACACGCAATAAGCGGTGTGGGTTGATAGCAGTTTTCCGTACAGGTAACCGGATAATCACTGAACTTAGCGTAGATGTTTTGATACCTGTCTTCATAGCCCTCAACATCGGCATAGACAACCAAGGATGATTCAGGCGCAATCACATCCACACGGTTATTTACGCTGCATCCTGTCAGTAATGCGATTCCCAGTAACAACAAGCCTCGGTACATTCGGTAGTCCTTTGTATATTTCGAAGCGAAGTGTAACAAGTTTCAGTTGGGTAGCGCACTGTTGGTGTTTGGGGATTGTGTAACTAAAGGTTATTTTGGTGAGTTGTGTATGCGTGATTCGACATAAACATAGAGTCAATTGATTGAGGTTTCTTCGCTAGAGTTTTTGTTTGTTTAGTTCGACCAACATAGAAAACTGTGAAAAGTATTGTTTAAGCGGATAAGGGCCTCATTATTGGAACATTACATAGTTTATGTAATCATAAAGTACAAAGTGTCTAAGGTACTAGGGACTTGCCATTACGTAATTCTCTAAGGCTATCTGATAGAGTTTAGCGCACACAAAGGAATTTTATTAGTTGTTAAGGATGCTTTTAGATGCAGTTCGTTAAAAATGGACCTGATGTACCAGAAAAATTACTTCAAGCACAAGAAGAAGGCAAAGTAGTCTTTTTTTGTGGCGCAGGTATTTCATTACCTGCGGGGTTACCAAGCTTCGGTGGTTTAGTGCGGAAACTTTATGAGAAGATGGGTGTAATTCCTGATGCAGTGCAGGAACAAGCATTAAAAGCTGAGCAATTTGATACCGCTGTGTCGTTGTTAGAAGCCGTAAAGCATACTAATGAATGGCGGAGGGATGTTCGGCAGGAAATAGCAAAACTATTAAAACCCGATTACGATCTTACCAATGCGACATCTACTCACCGAGCACTGCTTCAACTGTCATTAACGAAGGATAAAAAGACTAGATTAATTACTACAAATTTTGATCGTATATTCGACAAAGCCGGTGATCAAGAAGATTTGGAATACCCTGTATATAAAGCTCCATTACTACCAGTACCCAAAAGTAGGTGGGATGGTTTAGTTTACTTACACGGTCTTTTACCAGAGTCATTTAATAATGCTGAGTTAGATCATTTGGTAATTTCAAGTGGCGATTTTGGTTTGGCGTATTTGACAGAACGTTGGGCAGCCCGATTTGTAAGCGAGTTATTTCGCAGCTTTACCGTTTGTTTTATTGGTTATAGTCTAAATGATCCAGTTCTACGCTATATGATGGATGCGTTAGCTGCTGACCGATTATTGGGAGAGTCACCACCCGAAATGTTTGCTTTTGGAGAATTTAAGAAAGGCAAATTTGACGATGAGTATAAGCAGTGGAAAGCAAAAAACGTTACCCCTATTTTATATAAGAGTTTTCAGAACCATTATTACTTACATAAGACGCTAATAAATTGGTCTAATATTTATAAAGATGGTCTTAGTGGCAAAGAACAAATAGTAGCTACTACCGCACCATTTAAACCAACTAGTTCCGACTACTATAATGAATATGCGAGGAGATTAGCTTGGGCCCTAAGCGATCCAAGTGGCATTCCAGCAAAGACATTTTCAAACCTCACCCCTTCGCCTCCTTTAAGTTGGTTGACAGTTTTAGATTCTATCGAATTAAAGGGGGAAGAATTAAATCGTTTTGGAATTTTCGATTCTAGAATAAAAGCAGATGCAACTTTCAGTTTATTTTGTCGCCCGGCAAGAAGTTCCCAATCACCATTAATGGCTCTATCTCATTCCTCTCATATCGAACCTCAGTGGGATGATGTGATGCGAGGGCTTAGCAAATGGCTTGTAAGTCATCTTAATAACCCTGAACTGGTTTTGTTTCTTCAAAAAAGAGGGGGCGTGCTAAATAGTCAACTTCACTTTTTGATTGAGAAAGAGATATCGGAACAAAGACAGCAGAAAAAAGATGAAAACAACGCATATTTTGAAGAGTTAAATCGAAAAAGTAGTGATGCTGTTTTAAGTGAAGAAATGTTAACCGTTTGGAGTTTAGTTTTAGCTGACTATTGCGCTCATTCTGCACATCACCACAACCTTTACAATTGGACTGGTGAGTATAAAAAAACAGGAATAACACCTACATTAAAAAACAAACTTAGAAAGGCTTTAGCTCCAAAAGTTACTTTTACAAAACCATTAAGCTCAGCGGACGACGAGGATAGAAAAGGGATAAGAAAATATCTTGATTGGGAGGTAGATATTAGCTCTTCATTCGTACATTCGACGGTTGAACATATATCAAAGGTTGATACGTGGAGTTCGGATATATCTTCAATCTTTTCTGACGTAAATGCATTGTTGATTGAGCTTATGGAATTAAAGTCTGTCCTTGGCGGAGTTGACGAACATACTGACTACACGTACATACATCAGCCGTCAATTTCTGAGCATCCTCAAAATAAAGATTATAACAATTGGACTATTTTAATTGATCTTGTCAGAGACTCATGGCTTTCGTTACTAGAAAAGAATGCAAACAAAGCGAAAAGTATAGTGTCAATCTGGTGGTTAACCCCTTTTCCGATTTTCAAAAGATTGGCATTTTTTGCTGCGTCTAAAACTCCTTTGATTACTGCAGAAGAGATTAATGGTTGGTTAGAGCAAGAAGATGCTAGGTGGCTTTGGAGCGTATCTTCACAAAGAGAACTTTTGCAATTATTACCACATTTGGTTGAGCGTTTTGACACAAGAAACACTAAGCGTTTGTTGGTAAATATTTGTTTAGGCCCAAAGAGAGAGTGGTTTAGAGAAAATTTAACGGAAGAAATGTTTAGTAATTTGGTTATCAGGGAACAATGGTTGCGTCTAGAAAAGCTGAAACAGGCAGGCCTAGTCTTTAATGAAGAAGCTGAGCGAGTTTATCAAAACATTATACAAGAAAATCCCCAGTGGCAGTTGGAAGAAGAACAAAGAGAAGAGTTTCCTTTTTGGATGGGAGATGGAAGTTACTATCGAGATACTTTTCCTAGCCCAACTAATGAAGCCGAACTGATAGAGTGGTTAAAATCCAAACCAGATCACGATAATTGGGACGACGATGATTGGCCAATTCGATGCAAGAATGATTTTACATTGGCTCAAAACGCACTGTTAGCACTTGAAAAAGATGATATTTGGATACCTGAACGTTGGAGAGAAGCACTAAATACTTGGACTCAGTCAAAGCGACTAAGTATTAAAGCTTGGCGGTCTTTATCAAATGTCTTTATTGAGATGGATGAGTATAAATTAAAAGATATTGCTTGGAATCTATCACGGTGGTTGAAAAACAATACTAACTGTAGAGCTCTGCGGGAAGAGCAGTATTTCTCCTTTGTTGATAGATTGTTAACCGCGCCATATGACTTTGATTATAATGAGGAAAATGATGCAGTTACAACGGCAATAAACCACCCCATAGGTATCACTACTGAAAGCTTATTTATTCGCTGGTATGAAGAAAAACCTAACGATAATGAAGGGCTTGAAGATAAATATCGTGAACGATTTGAGATGTTAGTGGCTAATGAAAGCGATGTTTATCACTTATCTAGGGCAATTGTAATAACCAACGCACTATCACTTTACAGAGTTTCACCTAATTGGTCGAATCAACATATTATCCCCTTATTCAATTGGGAAAACAGGGTGGTTGCGACTCTAGCTTGGAGAAGTTATTTATGGTCGCCAAGATTACATAAATCGTTTTTAGTAAGTATCAAGTCAGATCTCTTGGAAGCGGCTAATTTCTATGAAGATTTAGGTGAAACAAAAGAGCAATATTCAAGATTTTTGACCTACATAGCTCTTCAAAAATATGAAGAATTTAAAACCAAAGAACTAGCTAAAGCATTCAATTCGCTGCCAGAGAGTGCGCTATATGGAGTTGTTTTGTCCTTAAGCAACGCGCTGTCTAATTCAGGAAGCAAGTATATAGAGTATTGGAACCATCGCATAAAGCACTTTCTAACTAAAATATGGCCAAAAGAAATCGATCCATCAGAACAAACTGTTAATCAATTAGCATTACTTTGTATCAATGCTAAAGAGAATTTTGTAGATGCATTGAATTTGTTAAAGCATAACTTAAACAGGATTGATGACTCTCATTATCTTATACATAAATTAAAACATAGTGAGATTATTGAGTCATACCCAAAAGAGTCTTTGGCTTTTCTAGATATGCTTATTACTGATACGCCAACATTTAGACCACCATTTAAGCTGAGAGATTGTTTAGATAAAGTATTAGAGCGAGCCCCCGAATTGAGTGGCGATCTGGCGTATCAACGTCTCGATAATTTACTCAGGCGTTTTGAATGAGTTGAGTATGGCGTTTATTTAAATATAGAGAAAGTCGACTCCGGCTGAGATTGGCCGTAGGCATAGAGCTTTCCATACTTTTTAGAATTCGAAGTCAGTCGTTTTTATACCGACTAGACTAGTAACTCAAAAATATCCCAAAATGAGCGAGGGTGGCCGTCTGCAGATTTGAGATCTCTTTGGAGCATCGAAGATTAATTAATATGTATATTACTTTTCAAATTTAAAAAAAACGAGCTCTAATTCGGAGCTCGTTTTTCCTTTCCTCAGTTCCCAACTTCAATTGTCGGGATCAACATGGAGAACAACAATTAAAATTGTGAATGGCTACCTATAAAAATCAGTGTGTTGCGCTTCGTCAAAATGCAATTAAATTTGTGAATAGTTAGCTCCCCCTAAAAATCTAATTAGCATCCAATACAATTAAATTTGTGAACGCAGATTTGTGTTGTATGTCTGAGCTTCAATAAGCTTTATTCAGAATATTATTTTTCTCATTTCAGATCGAAACAAAGGTTATTTGACAATATCTATTTACACTTAATTAGGTTTAGCCGCCCATACCTTGCATTGCCAGCCATTCTGCTCCTTTTCAAAAATACAAATTCCTCCTGTTGGAACCTTGAGATCTTTATACTGAAACAGTTCATCAAGTACATAACTGAACCTCATCGTACCATTACTGCTAATTAGTAAAGTGTTTTTCCCATGATGCTCTTTATAAACTTTATCAGCGAATGACAACCATCCGTCTTTTAGATTCTCCGGATCTACTATCCAGCCAGTTGGCACAATGGCTTCGGTATTCCAAAGTCCTATAACAGATTTTCCTTTTTCAAGATCGCCATTACCTAACCTTAAGCATACCTCTTCTTCAGTCTTATTCTCATCGATGCCGTAATCAATTTCATTGAAAAAGTTTTCAGTAACGATCTTTGAATTATCAATATCCAATGACTGACAAATAACCTTAGCTGTCTGATAATGTCTTTTTAGTGGTCCTGAATAAATTACATCCGGAAAGATGCCTATGTCCCTCAAGTAACTTGCTGCAAGACGAGCTTTTTCACTCTCGACTAAATCAAGGTCGGTTCTAGCTCCAACTCTGGTGGTGACGTCCCCAGGCAAAAAAGTATTCCCATGCCTAACAATAACTAACCGAGTTTTCATGATTTCCCCTCAACTTCTATAACAGTTATATAGTTTTTATACTCTGGTAAAAGACTATTTAACTTCTCTGATCGCTCAGAAATGTAGTGCTCGGGTAAGAATCGGCCACCATCTCGAGTATTATTCATTCTTTGCTTGATAATCTCCATTGGTGTCACAACAACCGTCATACGAACGCTATAATCAGTTTGATGGTTAATATACTTATATAAGCTAACGTGAGAATCTATTGCAGAACTATGCCCCCAAATAATACTAGAATTATCAACTACCGCCTTTATCAACAATTGATAGCCAAGCCACCTCGCTGGAAGTTCGTACTCATTAAACGCTTGTTCATTCCCAA
Source organism: Alteromonas sp. ABE4_545 (assembly GCF_056161325.1). Classification (NCBI taxonomy): domain Bacteria; kingdom Pseudomonadati; phylum Pseudomonadota; class Gammaproteobacteria; order Alteromonadales; family Alteromonadaceae; genus Alteromonas; species Alteromonas sp. ABE4_545. Next base: position 56,362 of record NZ_JBSWYY010000011.1, on the reverse strand, counting down.
ATTTCTCAAAAGACTCTCTGTAACCCTTCAGGCGAATCATAATGTCATCAAATTGAAGAACAAACGCTTCAGGAATCTGTTGCTTTAAATCTTTGACATAATGAGATTTTCCAGACAAAGGAGGTCCCGCCACAATATCTAGTGTCGGAAAATTTGAAGAAGTTAACTTATTCGAAAACTCATTGTAAACATCACGAAAGTCTTCTACGTCAAATAACTCCTCCTGCCTTTCTAATCCATATTTCGTTAACAAAGTTTCAATATCTACAGCGCTAGCAACTATACTCCGTATTTCGCATTCTATATTCATAGATTTGCTTTAACCTATTTAAGGTTAAACTCCCCATCAGCATCTAAAATTTCTTCAGCACGACCAATATCCTCAGGGCTATCAACACCACTCATGCCTCTGCGCCCCATATAATCAACTTCGACCATCTTCACAGGTATGCCATTTTCTAGAAAACGCATCTGCTCGAGTCCTTCAGATTTCTCATACTGGCTCTCAGGTAGTTTCAAATACTTAGTTAGTCCTTCAAAGCTATATCCATATAGTCCAATATGTCTTTTTACGGGTGATAATGAAGTTTCCTCTCTCCACATCTCCTCTTTTCTGATTGCAGGAATTATATTTTTACTAAATGTCAAAGCTAATCCATCTTTTTGTACCTGAACAGTAGTTCCACTAAAGGGCGTGATCTTCTTAGTTTCTCTCAAGACATCTAACTCCACCCAGCTTAGATTGACATACGGAGTAAAAACCTCACCTACTGTACTATCCTTCCAAGATTTAATTAGCAAATCCACAAACCAAGGTGGACAGAGCGGATTATCTCCTTGTAAGTTAACAATGAAGTCGGGGCTTTCATCAACCTTACACGCCACCTCATAACAGCGTTCAGTTCCACTATTACACTTATCTGAAGTCATTATCCAAGGAATATGCCTAGCTGAACAAAAGTCTCCAATTCTCGAATCATCAGTAGCGACAACATAGCTACAATTTGCATGTTTCGATGCCACATAAGCAGCAACGTCAGTGACTCTTTTGATCATTTCAACACCCGCTATTTTCGCTAACGGCTTTCCTGGTAGTCGAGTGCTGTTATAACGTGCTGGTATTACTATTAAAATATTTTTCATAGTTATTAACCACTTATCTGTTCGATATTACTGTCTTCAATCAATTTTTTTAATACTAGCCTGGTTGAGCTAACACACCTGTCTTCAGCTTTCTTTATTTTTTCCCTATTCTTGATATTCTTTGATGTATCTTTAGTATTTGTATCCAAAGAGAGTAATTCAAGGAGGATACTTTTTGTTAAAAAGTCCTCTGGATGTATTATGCTTAGCTTCAGATGTTCGTTATATCCACTATTTTCCCAATAGTAATTTGTCAAAGGAATTTGCCATTTTAGTACAATCTCTTTAAGATCATTTAATGAATCTCCAAGCTTAAAATCGTACATTAGCTTAATGACCTCTTTACAAATATTTCTATCTGATTGAAGAGTGTATCTACCAAAGTGTTTTAATGCGAAATTCGTAACACTTTCTATTGTCATTTTTTCGTTATTCAGACTAGTTTTTCGACCTCGCTTATTGGGTATAACCTCATTATAAATACCCATACCCACCAGAGATTTACTCCTTTCGTTCAATAACTCGTTGTGACTTTTTCTTGCATGGCTAAGAAAAGTAACAATATTTAATATCGCTTTACTTGTAATGGGTGTGTTGAAACTACTAACTTCATTCACTTTTTGTAAGCACAGTAATTGCCATTGATCCACTATACTAATGCGTATTTTTGAATTTTTAGTAACGACATCTTCAGAACTAAAAAAAGGATGTTCATTTAATTCCGTCTTATAAACTCTACTTTCTAAAAACAAGTCAGTTTTAGATTCAATCATGCGAAAAAACATATTTTTCTCAATATTAGAAATACAATCGTGTTCAAGTTTAAGTCCATTTAGAATAGACGAAATTTTCAGCACAGTATCAGAAATATCCTCTGTATTGGACGCGACAATAAAAACATCAATTTCAGGTAGGCGCTCCAAGGCCCATTTTTCAAACGCTGGTATCAATTGATTTTGGTTAAGATCCCTACTCAACCATCGTATATTTTGATCCTCAGGATTTCCTTCTTTTTGAAAAAAATCAATCGCAATTCTCTTTAACAGCATCGAATTAATGTAATTTTTTTTCAATGAATCGTCATTTTGATCGAAGAATTCGGACAATTCTTTTAGAGTAAAATATTTACCCTCTAACTTAACTTGTATAGAATATTTTCTTACATCTAGCCCATGCTCATTGTTTTTCAAAAAATTTGATGTTAAAAATTGTTCTAAGTTAGCTATGTAGTTTCGGTATCTCTTAAAAAAGTATGAGTCAAGGTGATTAGCTAAAAAATCGTTATACTCTGTTCGTTCAAACAAACAGCTAACTTTTTTATATTTAGCAGAGCGAACTTCACGAGTTTCGTATCTAGCCCTTTTGTCAATCTCAGAAATGAAGTAATTTTTCCAAAACGTGTTGGAATATAGAAATGATTTAAAAATATCTTTAATCTCAACACTATTTTTCACTAAATAATTATAAGTACCTAAAATTTTTATTTTATCGGGAATCTTGTAACCCCCATCAAAACCGGCAATTTTACCAACCCACCTGTCAGCTATAAAATCGACAAGATCCACTTTTTCAAAATTTTCTACTTTTCTCTCTGACCAAACTTCAGGTGATATTTCATAAGAGCTTCCATAATGTATAATTCTGGCAATATCAATATATTCGAGTTTATTTATCGACTGATATTTTTGAATTGTTTTCCTCAAGAGGTACTTCAATAGCTCCCAATATAAATCAGGCGGACTTTTTTTTGCTGGCTCGATCACTTTTTCACTCCTTGAAGGCAATAAACACAAATAAATCTTACCCTAAAACCCACACAAAAAAAAATAAAATACTGTTTAAACAAAGTATATTTTCAGTTAAAGCCTTTAAAAATAAACAATAAAATCAAACACATAAGATCACTCTTCGATTTTAAATAAGAATCTTATCCTTTTTAATCTTAATTTACAGGGTTTAATTTACTATTTCCCCTTCGAGAAATAGAGGTTTTTGACTCCCATCATCAAAATACTGTGAAATTTACATATTTGGCTGTAATAGCAACACTAATTGGGCTAAATAAACAACGAGGAATGCTTGATGAAACTGAAACCTAATACACCATTTCAAACGATTACAGTTCCATTGATAGGAATTGTTGATAGCTTTGTCGATAATCTGAATACAATGAACCTGAAGGAGGAGGATGGCGGTCGTTGGAGAGGAACTGCTCGAGCCACTGTATGTGGCAACACTGGTCAAGTTTTACCATACAATGGTATTGAAACAGAAAAAGGTTCCGTAATTCCCTACTATCTACCTAATTCATTGAATACGGACTACCGTGGTGTGATTCGTATGTACAATAATCTAAATACATTACACGATGGCTCATCATTCTGGATAAATCCGTTAATCAAATGGCTAACTGGCTTTCAACTCAGCGAACATCCAGTGGTAGCTCCATACTATGAATTTGAGGTAATGGTAATCAGATATAAAGTCACAGAAAAGCAATGCGCAATAGTTACTCCCAACTCACTGCATTTCGATCGACTAGGAGAAAATACCCGTAGTTGTATTCTAACTGTAGAAAGAAATAACGTGAAAGGAGGGGCTTTTGTCATCGCGGATGGTTCAGAAGTTGGTTTACATATTCTAGATGCTAACGAGGAGGCGCTATTATACAACAAAGAGGTGCCTGTTGGGGAGGGAGTTATACTTGATGAACGCCCTTGGTCAAACAACCAGCCTGTATGCCATTCGGCAACTGAAACATTCGTCTCCAACCCATTGTTAGCCGGTTATCGCACTATTTTAGTAACCGAGATGACCCCAGTTTTTCCGATAATACATTAAACCTAGTCCCCCTTTATAAAGCTCGCTTTGCGGGCTTTTTTTTATGGACAAATTTTCAATTCACATAATGTCCTTCTAAATTTTATTCAAGAAGTCGAGCCCAATAGTCTTGAGCCTTTTGTAAATTCATAAAAAACTCACGGGAATTACCGAGTGCATCCAGTCTAGATAAGCGACTAGGATGCGGGACTAGATGTAACCTTTGCGAGTGAAAACTGATTTGAGGCATTTTAAAAACAAAAAATGGTAACTAGTTTAAGCATTTTGATTTTGGGAAAAGGCTACGAATTTTTCGTATAATTGATTCCTTTAAAAAGTCGATATTTTCAGCATTCCTTCGGACTTCTATTTCAATCTGGCCAGTACATGAATGACTAATTAAAGCATCATCAAAGCCGGCTTCAAAAAGCAAGTCATCAATATTGTCTGTAGACATTTCACTTCCACCTAGGTCAAAATTCATTGTGACATTGTATGCCTTCAAATTACTGCCTCCCATTTTCAATCCATGCTAACCTTATGGAGCGACTCTCAAATTAATTTAAAATATGTCCAAATTAAAACGAGACCAAATTCACCCCCCCTTCAAAATTAAGCCTTTAAAAAATTCTGGTGTTGATGTTGAAAAATCAAGAGAAAGAAGCCGGAAGAAACTAGAAAGCCTAAATCAAATGAGACTTTTTCCAGACTTAAATAAGGCTTCCTCCTAGTATCAATAGTAGCTTACACCTGTTCTTACTGGCAGCTAATAGAGCTACCTACGGTAAAAGGTCAGAATAGATCACTCAAAATCTTCGGGGTTAAGTTCTTCTACACGGCATAAATAGCCGTGAGCTTTGATTTTTTCATCACTTAAAGACTGATCTGAAAACTTCTCAAGCTTAATAGAGCGTTTATCTTTCATAACTGTACATAGCAAAATATCACCAATTTTTAATTTATTTTCCGCACTGAAATATTCGTCTGGCGGGAGAGGAATCGCCCCATTTTTACCAACGGTTACAATCATAATTCAACCTATATTTATAATTAGGATTCATTAGCGGTCATCACACTTTCTTTGACCTCGTAACCAGAACTGAGCACTCATTCCCGTTAACACAGCAAGCTTGTTGGCAAAGCAAGTTGTGACCACGGATTTTTCGTCCAGAAATTCACGATAGTCACTCACAGATATATCCAAATTCTCGATTATATCCTCGTCACTTAATCCCTTTTCTCTTAGCTTAGGCACAAATAAGTCTTTGAAATAGCGTGCGGGGTGCAGTGCTTGTTTATCAGGCGGTGTATCGACAAAGCCATTATTGGCATAATCCTCTATCAACACACGCCCCTCTGTCAGTGAATCAATATCTAACCTTTTGTTGTCTGACATTTTTTGACCTATATACCTATACCATCAACCGTCATTCGAATATCCTGCGTATCTTTTACTTCTGGGTAAAGAGGGAGGTAACACACTGTAGAGCCACTCTTTATCGTGCTTGAAAAGCCAACTGTAACTAGCTTTGCATGCGCATTGAATTTCTCCGCGATGTAAATTCGGACGCCCATCTAATACTTTTAGAATATTTTGTTGATGATTGTTAAGTTGCTCGTTGAAGCGCATCTCACGTCTAGATTTCACAAGGTCCGGGTGTTGTGAAAGTACCTGTTCTACGGCGCCGACAGAACAATCAACCTTATGGGCGATTTGGCGCGTTTTAACGCCACTCTTAAGCATTCCAACAATTAACTCCCTATCTACACCGAATATCCTTTTGGGACGTCTGTCTACTTGAACGTTGTGTTGCACCGCGATTTTTTTGACATATATAATGCTGCGCTTGAAATACCGTGATACCTCTCTCAGCGACTGTCCGCCTCTAAGTGAGCGTAAAATGTCAGCATCGGAGTTATCTTCATTCAACCAATTAGCGTCACAGCTTTCGTGCAATCCTGGCTCACTAGTGTTGTATTCGACGAACTCCTGCCAAGAACGCCATAACATCCCGATTAGCAATAGATGTTTTAACGGATGAAACTGTGCCCTCTGGGCCCTGAACAAATTCTCAGGGTAACTGTTGTCGAGTAAAAGTTGCTGCACTACTGGGGAGGCACTCTCCGACCAGTATGCCCTTAGTGTTTGTCGAAGCCTTTCTTGCCGAATGGCTCCTATGTGAGGTGCTAAAGCGGCTTCCACAAGCCGCTGTCGGTATCGATTCAATAAATCGTTATATTGGATTACAGGCTGATTACAGCGCCATACATCATCAATCAGACCACTTAGTTGAATGTCTATTTCGCTCAAGTTTAATGAATGCTGAGTTGCTAACTGAGTTGGCTGAATTAACTCTCTACGTCGTACCTCTACTTCAATCAACGGTTCACAATGCTTCAAGCAAACCGAACAGCCAGGAAGTTGATGTTGCAAATGCCACCATGCTCGACCAACATTTTCTAAGTCACCTTCAATACATTCTGGACAAGCCCTTAAAACAGTACCGGCGCTAACTCTATTGGCTATAAGCGACATACGTGAATGAAGATTACTGCCGTTGCCTCCAGCGAGATTATTGAACACCGAAAAATAGGTCTTTTCTCGTAAAAAGCATCGGAAGAGAGGAAGCATTGTGTGCTCGTTAATTATCTTACTAGCGGATAAACCCAACACTTTGCTGATAAAAGGGATATACCCAGGGAGTTGAGAAGCTAATTGACAGTGTGCCAATTGGCTTCGCTCAAGCACTAGTCTTGTAGAGGGAAGCCCTGACAGTTGGCAAGTTGCAGCTAACCAACCGTAAGGTATTTCGTCATCCTCAAGAAATAAGTGATAGCCCAGCATCATTAGATTGACCAATATGGTAGAAAAACACTAACCAGATAATGTGCGCTATTGGTGTAACCTTAGTCGGGCTATTCATTACCGATTCTATGCAAAGCAGCTCATGAAGTTCAGCCTCAGATTTGATATCGAAGTAGCTGCCAATTTGGTTCTCCAAAACCCAATCCCAGAACTCATGCTCTATCTGCGTTTTAGTTTCCCAATACTCTTGATTCCGGATTCGAATCGCATCTCCAAAAGCGTGTTCAACCGAGCGAAGTATTTGGCGCTCTCTCTTAGGAAACTGAAGTGAGCATGAGTTTAAATGAAGCTCTCGCCCAACACGTTCAATTGCAACGTTCGCAGCTGTAGCGGTTGGTAAGCTTTCCTGCATATCATGATTGCATTTCGGGCAGATGGTATTGGGCAAAGGACTTTTTCTTAAATCAATATTCTCCCATCCACAACGTTTACAACCTATGACCAACGTTTGGAATGCATGTTTAGCGCAAACTTTGGCTGTTGGTAACTGATGGCTGACATGCCAATACGGTGCTCCAAAGTTTTCAATATCCTCCTCTATACATTGCGGGCAAGCTCGCCAACAATTTGCATTTTGTATTTTGGTTAATCCGGGAATGAAAAGCTTCTTACGATCACACTGCGACTTCCCTTTGAGCAGCTCCCTGCGACGTTCTACATCAAGAAAATGGCTATAGAAACCAGTACTCGTATGCCGACAAAGCAAGTCTTCGCACATCGTCGCTTTTGTATGAGTTATCAAGCCGTTGCATACGGCTTGATAGTCCTTAAGAGGGTTAACCGACTGATTCACACTAAACCAAGTTCGATAGAACTCAGCCACCGATTTAGTGGGTGTAAGCACGGCCATGCGGGCAATGCGCGAAAAGTAGTGCTCATCAGGCAGCAGCGGTAACAAAAAGTGCATCGTCGCCATAACCTAGTCTTTAAGCCCTGTTTTAAAGTGACCTATACTCGCACCAGAAGATATGTTTGCTCCCAGCACAGGGGCAAGCAATGGCGCTTTTGGACTCGACCGTGGTATCGACTTTTGGGGTGGTGCTTTAATGCCCTTAGGCCTTTCCGGCAATGCAGACTCTGTATTCTCCGCTTTCTGCACTTCCTCCAATGCATTTTCATAAGCCCGTATATCTTTATTTTTTAGATGCATCAGCGCCGTCTTATAAAGCTGAAACTGATTGAGGAATGCCGTTTCCAAGTATTTAGCTGTATTTGTCGAAGTGCCGGGTTCAAGTTTGCCTTCATTGTATAAAAACACCAGATACTCCTGATGTACTTGCGCCAAACGAGTCATGAATGCAGGGAGCCCGCTGGTATACTCATAGAACCTATTAACGAATTCGGTCGATAATTCGCTGCAATGAAGGAGGGACCAATCGGGATAAAGCGCATGTAATGTGGTAGTGAACATATCCCCATTCTTCGAATAAGTCGTCAACCGAAATTCTCTATCATTGACTAGTCGGCGTAGCGTAGTGATTTCAGGTTGCGATTTACCATCGACAAGGACTCGCTTCGAAAATAGCTGCAACCCTGAATCTGTGCAGCTGATAATCATTGGAATACCAATTTTGTTGAACATAGCTTCAAGGATGGTAAGGGTTGGTGCCTTTTCCGAGTTGCCATATGCCAACAAGAACTGAAGTTCATCAATATGTACTAAACCAATCTCATGGGTGGCTGCAACTAACTGCATTCCAGCTAAATGCCGATCAACGGATTCACGATTACGAGCATCCCACTGCTCAAAGTAATCCGTAGTACCAGTGGCATCATCTACAGCCTTGAAAAAGTTAAGCGCCAGGGCTTTTAACGAAGGCGTTGAGGGCATATCCAAAGACAACCATACAATTTGATTTTGGTTGAAAGGTTTCCCTTCAAACTCAGTGTGACGAATCACTTGAGGAATAATCCCTAATGCACTGCGGATCATTGTAGTTTTTCCAGCACCACTGTACCCAGTGACCAAGACGCTTGATGCCGTGGTTTTGTGAGTGGCAATGCCGCGCTTTATGGAACCGTCCGGTTTCGAGCGGTAAGCCTCTGCCAGTCCCATTTTTAATACCATTGATGTTGGCTCTAAAGGATTTCTGGAGGCATAAGAATGCAGCAAGAGCGACCAGCATTTTTGGTAAAACGTGACAAACTTATCCGACGGAACGTGGGTGCATCCCATTCCCTGCAAGATTGCACGTTGATATAGTTGATCTAAAGACCAAAAATCCGCGTCACATTGCATCGTCCTAGTTGTACGACGAAGCAACTCTGTTACGCTCCGTGGTGCTGGTAAAGCCTCAGTAAGCGGATTGCCGTTGAATTGCGATACTGGGTGTTTGCGGTACTGCGCATCGATTTGTAAACTCATTAAAAACCCTCCGTGGTTGTGAGTTCTGGTTGTGATTCAAATTCTACGGCCTCGCCTTCAAACCCTAATGCGACCATTACATCCCGAGCATGAGTCAGGGTGTTAAGTTTCTTGCCAATAGCTTGAAACTCTTTAATTCTGGGGACGATAGATTTACGTTCGTTCTCGGGCATTAATGCAATTTGCCCCATTAGACGGTCAAACTCTGGCTCGGCCATACTGCGCATGTGTTGACGTAACCGTGCTGCATATTCCTCGTGCGCAACAACTTTCATCTTGAGCCATTCGAGTTGATGAGAAACAATATCCCAAGGCATTCCCCAATATGGAGAGCCATTGTTTGCGTTTTTCAAAGTGAGCGTGAGGTACTTAAATTTAGCGCTATCATCCTTAGTTTTGACGCGGCAAAATATGTGATTCGTCCAGTCCTTTACCCGTTTCACAATCAGAGGGAATGTTCCTTCTAATGCCGCTGTTTGATACAAGCCTGCTTCATGAAAGTATGAGTGGTGATATTTGAGTCCTTCAAAGTAAATACAGTCCTCTCGTACTCTTGCTTCTTCTTCCGGTAGAAACGCCCAGCGAAGCTTAGCTTCGTCAGTTTCCTGCGTTTTGCGCCCACCGCTCATATCCTTTTCTAGGCTGTGAAGGAATATCGATTCCGGCGAAAGACCAATATCATCCACCATGGCCTCAAATCCATGCTTCTCAAGACGTTTAGCGGATTTATTTTGAAAAATGATGAAATGAATAATTTTACGGACCAAGCTGTCGTAGCTCAAAACAGCCTGATTTGATGGATGCTGTTCCGTACGGTCACGCTCTTTGAATATAGAGCCAGGTTGAAAGTGAGCCACTTCACCGTTGAATATATCGAACGTGCCCTCGACAGTACCCTTCGCGTCTCCTCGGTATACTGCCGTAAAGTTAAATGCCTTTATCCCAAACATTGACTTCAGGATTGAGGCTACGAGCTTATTGGGGTACTCAGTTCCATTATCTATTGTCACTTCTTGAGGGATAAAATTAGCAGGCCAGTCAGCCTCATCGATATCCAAACCATACCGTTTTGCAAATTGGACTTTACACATACAGGCGTTAACCATAGCCTGCGCTACGCCATCAGAATTCGGTGCTCCAAATCCTAAGTAAAATCCAACTATCATGGTTGAATACACATCGACCACAAAATAGAGAGTAGGCCTCCCCATGCTGTATCGGCGATTTTTTATGTAAGGATAATGGACATACATGTCCAGTACAGTGGCATCAATTTCATAGCGAGATGTTGCACCCAATATACCCTCTAGTGTTGTGCCTTGACGTGCTTCGTAGTCTTTCTTAAATTGGAATGATCCTACCCGCATTTCCAGCTGATCGCGTCGACTGAAAATCTGGTTAAAATGGTAATAGAACATCCGGGGTGAAATGCGCTCTTCAGGAGGGAGCAAGTCATAGTATGGAATTTCATGTTGTCCTACCGTTCGAGGAATACATTTGACTTGAAACGTATCCTCAAAACTTTGGAAGACCTTTCGCTTGCTGAGCTTTTTCCCCTCACGGATCCACTGTTTGACGACCTCTGCAATATTCTTTTTGTCGAGAGTTGTGATACCTCTGAATTGCGTTCGGCTTTTACTATTATCTTTACGGCCTCTACCACGTTTAATTATTGGATCGTTTGGAGTTTCAGCTTCTGGATAATTTTTACCTATACCAGCCCATTGGAACGAAATTAAGGCATTTGGCACCATACCAAAAATGATAAATCGATTTAGTGCATTGTGATAAGCCCCTTTCGATTTCCATTTCAATGTCGATAATGAAAGCAACGCTTCAATCTCTACCCCCAGCCCTTTACCATAGAGATATTGCTCAACCAAATGCGGTGCAGTTAACGACTCTATGTGGTTAAATTTAAAGTCCCTTCTTGTGAGCCATACGCCATATCCTTCTTTGAGAAGAACCTTGTCAGAAGTACTGAGTGTTTCTGGCAACTCATAAGATTTCCCCGTCTTTAGCCCTTGCTTTTGGATGAACTGAGCTAACTGAGTTTCGTTAAACACTCTTGGTTTTGGAGGGTTGCTTGCCTCCATCGCTTGAAGCATGTCAGCAACTGCATAAAACTCGCGGCAGGAACTTATATGACAAATACGGTAAGACATTTGCAAAGTAACTTGTTCCAGTTTGGAATCAATTTCATCTTTGTATAGATGTTCGCCTTCGAACCTCATGCAGCCAACTCCAATTCATCATTCAGTAAGTGGACAGGTCGAAACCATCGAACCATGTGCTCCTCACGTTTCTGGGCTAGTGGCAAAAAGCCGTAGAGCACCGAGAACCTAAATAGCTGTCGGGTATAGCTATCCGAAATGGACAATGTTTTGCTGATTTGTTCAATTAGATCCTGTAATTGGAGCCACGGAGCAAGTTGCCATTTTTCGCAAAAACAGTTCAAAAATGTAGTCAGCTCTTCGTTTGAAACATGGAGGTCTTTGGCGGCCTCTGAAAACAACTTGTTGTAATATTGCACTTTGGTAGCATCTCGTTCTGTCACAACTCTGTACTCAATACCACGGCGATGCCAGAATTCTCGCTCTATCGCGAATTTTTGCCACGTCCTCATACTTTTGTACTCAACTTCATCAAGCCAATTTAGCTTAAAGATTTGGTCCCAATATTTGAATGTGTAGGCTGTGAGCTGTGTTGTTTGACCATCTGCGGAAACTGTTTCCACTAAGAAGTCTGTCGTCATTACATAGGCTTCCTTTGTCTTCCAATTTCTCGGGTGAAGAATGTTACGCTCAACTGCAATATCAAGCGTTTCATCGAGATCCAGGGCATATTGCTCAAAAATGGCAACATTATTCCGCTTATACAGCAATTCCATATACATACGTCTTTCGCCATCAGATAAAAGATGTACTTCGCGGTTTTGCCTGTCGCAGAAAATCCAATGCCGGCGTCCGATCTTATTAACATCCCGAACCGTCAGATAGGATCGGTATTCACCATTAGAAATGTCAGCAATCCATTGCTTATATTTCAGTACTGTTTTGGGTGGTTTTAAATAAACCAACTTCTTCATGCGACCTCCTTTTCACAATGATCTCAACGCATATTAGAGATCGAAAAAGGATCTGAGATCAAGGCGGGAGATTTCGTAACCACATGAAAAACAACACTTTTGTTGTTTTTCGTGATTGAATAAACAGCAAATAATTGAAATATATCAACGGTATTTTTTAGCCCGACCTCCTAACTTTTTGATTTTCTTGGAAGGAGACAGTGAATTTGTTGTGATTTTATTTTTATGAAAAATAATCAGAAAAAAAGACGACTTCTGAAATCGATTGACAATCACAGATTGATTTATGACCAAATTAAACCAGCAGTCTGCTAACTTAACTTTCCTAAAATGAAAAATAGAAACATCTCTGTTAGTATTTTTTAATATGTCGTACCCCGTCAACTGATACCTTGGCTTCAAGTAAATTCAAAATTGCAATCTGACAAAGGAGTGCCAATGATTTCTATAGAGGAAATTGAGAATATTGCACCTGGTGTAGCTAATCTTTCAAAATCTGAGCATGATGTTCTCTGTCGATTTACATTGTTGTGGACACTATTCGAAGCCCAAGCTTTGGACAACGAAGGTTCAGTACGAAAGATAACCAGTGTAGTGAATGAAATAGAACCTCAAGTCATCAAAGAGAGCTGGTTCAATGAACAACTCCATTACTTCATGAACCGTTATATCGAAAATGGGAAAACGAATTATCGCTTCGAACATCTCCACCTTCGCAAAAACGATAACCCTGAACTAGTTGAACTTGTTTTACTAGGAAAAACCGAGGACATTGTCGATCAACTTATTGTTTGTCTAACCATAGTATTCAGATTTAGGAACAATTTTTTTCACGGAATAAAATGGGCTTATGGCCTACAAGAGCAGTTTGAAAATTTTGAACAAGCCACTCGCCTACTAAAAACATGTTTGGAGAAATTTCCAAAATGATATTTGGCCAAGTACTCGTATTGCCAACTGTAGCCAACCATTTAAATTTTAAATAAGAATTAATATGAAACCTGATTTTTTAGGCGCTAGAGGCTCAAATACTGGTGATGATTTTCATGAATGGTGGGCCCTTCGTTTAGCTTTACAATTACTGGAACCAGAATCAACATTAACTGCGGTAACTGTTGAAGGTGTTAACCTTGATGACAACAATAAACAAGAATTAACGGAGTGGGATTCCGTTGATTGTGGCTTATTTTACGGTGGCCATACTATAGAGCAGGCAGAAAAAGTTGTCATTGAGCAACTAAAGTACTCTGCATCAACACCTGAAAAAAATTGGACTGTTTCGGAATTATCAAGCTCTAAATCGAAACCTTCAAATAACAGTATTATCAAGGGGCTTGCTGATTCATTTACTGCAATATTAAAAGCTAGGCCAGACCTGATTGGTGCTGGTGCGCTAACAATCAGGCTAGTCAGTAATCGCCTTATAGGTAACGATCTTAAGGATGCTCTCTCAGTTCCTAGTAAAAATCCAAAATCATGTTCAGACCAAGAAAAAATTAGGTTAGATAGACTAAGAGAAAAGCATGAAAAATTGAGAGCAGCCAGCGGCCTTACTAAAGGGAACTTTAAGCAATTTATTAAGCTCTTCGACTTTTCTGACTGTGGTGCAGGTTCTCGCTTTGATCAGGAAGAAAGCGCGATTAATGAGATTCTAGATCTTACACTGAGTGCTGACCGGGGATTTGTGCTGGATTTGAAAGATCGAATTCATAAGCTGATGCTGCCTGAGGCTACAGGAAGTTATATCACAAGAGAAACAGTGCTGACATGGATGAATGTGTCTGACCCTCGAGCTCTATTCCCATGCCCTCCAAGGCTCAAAGCAGTAGAAAATCCTATTAACAGAAATGCTGCTGTTGCGATACAAACTGCCATGGTCAATGGCGATCAATTTATATGCCTGCATGGAGAAGGCGGTAGTGGAAAAACGACCGTACTAAAACAGGTTGAATATCTGTTGCCTGAAGGCTCAGTCATGATTACATATGACTGTTATGGTGCTGGCACTTATATGGATAGTGAAGCCTATCGACATAGACCGAAAGATGCCTACTTACAATTAATCAATGAAACCTCAGCTCGATTGCGATTACCTTTGTTGATTAGCCAGGATACTTCTGTAGATTTTATTAAGGCTTTTTCTTTAAGAATCGAAAGTGCAAGCAAAGTTTTAGAGGCACAAGAAGCTAATGCATTGTTGGTTGTCGCTATTGATGCTGCGGATAATTCTGTAACGGGTGCAAAGCAGTGTAAGCCAGAAGAAATCAGTTTCGTTCATGAACTGATTAAAATCGGAAATCTGCCAGCTAATGTTAGATTGATGATCTCTGCAAGAACTGGACGTTTAGATTCCTTATCTATTCCATCTAAATACAACTCAGTAGAAATCTCTAACTTCTCATTGGAAGAAACAGAGCTTAATGTATTAAATCAATTTCCCAGCGCAACCAAAGCATGGATAGAAGATTTTCATAATTTATCTAACCGAAATCCACGAGTACAAAGTTACGCATTCGACTATGCAGCATCAGATGCGGGCAAAGCGATTGAATTTTTAAGGCCCAATGGAAAAGGGTTAGAGCAAATCTTTGAAGCCCGCTTTGAAGAGGCTATTTTGAAGGAGGGTAATTCTGACACCTTGTCTCTTGTTTGCTCATCGTTAGTAGCACTACCTGCACCAGTTCCAAAGCAACATTTAGCTAGTGTTGTGGGGATATCAATAGAAAGGGTTAATGATATTGTTTCTGACCTTCCTGGAATGCGGATTCTTGAGGATAAAGTAGGGTTTCTTGATGAGGATGTTGAATTTTTTGTCAGAGAGAAAGCGCAGCCAAGGCTTTTGGAAGCTTATAAACGTTCAGCAGCACATTTCAGTGCCAATCATGAAAGTGACGAGTATTCAGCCATGCACTTGGCTTCAGCGCTATTTTCAGCTGGGCGAGGTCAAGAAATCATAAGAATCATTGAAGAAAATGAAGCACCAAAAGCTATAAAAGACCAAATAATTCGCCGAGAAGTGCAACGTCAGCGGTTACAGCTCGCAATGAAAGTGTGCCGCTCAGCAGGCGAGCAAGCAGATGCAATATTTACCTTGTTAGTTGGTGCTGAGGCGATAAAAACAGATGATGCCGTAAACAAAATTATCGCTGAAAACCCAGATTTATCTGTCCATTTTGCGTCTGATACTGTAGGCAGAAATATACTTTACTCGTCAAAAACATATGAAAGCCATGGTAGGTT
Source organism: Alteromonas sp. ABE4_545 (assembly GCF_056161325.1). NCBI lineage: Bacteria > Pseudomonadati > Pseudomonadota > Gammaproteobacteria > Alteromonadales > Alteromonadaceae > Alteromonas > Alteromonas sp. ABE4_545. Next base: position 40,840 of record NZ_JBSWYY010000011.1, on the reverse strand, counting down.
CTTATCGCATATTGTTGCCCGTGATGCAGCTGACAGAGATTTTATCGCTGCCCGTGAAAAGAAACGCATTCTTCGTGAATGGATGAATCGGAGAAGTGAAGATATTGAACGACAAAAAGCCGAACAAAGCCAGCTTCGGTACCAACATATAGATGCGTGGCCATTAGAGCTTGAGGATATTACTGCTGTTGCCCATTCAGTGTTGGATATAGAGGGTTACCAGGCTGCATATGAATTCATTTGTGGCTGGAAGCCGAAAAGTATCCATTACAAAATCGCGATCAGATTATTGGATCGCCTGTTGTTATCGGGCAAGGTAGTCACCGTTGAAGAGTTTTTGGATAGTGGTTGTATCCCAGATCCTTGGTCATCATTGTTCCAAATACCCTTGGCGCTTGTCGGCCATGATATCGATTGTGCCTCTCTTGAAAAGTCACTGTGCAACAAGGATGTATTGAAATATTGCGACCTAAAAGAGCTAGAAAGGCACACCTCAGAAGGCTCAGACAGTTTTAGCTACGCGGAATTGTTACTTAGTGGCTGTGAAATTTTGGCGGCCAATGGAGTGAATTTATCCTCAGTTGAGCCAATCCTTGAATATCTATGCCCTGATAATTGGCGGTTGGTTAATAACATCTACATACACGATATTATTAAAAACGATGTCGCTTTTAGAGCTTACTCTTTGTTGATGCGTCATCGGGGTATCAACGTCACAATAGAGTCCTATTGGATTGATTCGCCTATACCTGAAGAGCTTAATGAGACCGAAAAAAATAAGAAAAAGCAAAAACTATCGGAAAAGCATAAAGAGATAAAGGAAAACCTGTCAGGCTTAATTTCTGTTTACTCTGTTAGAGCGGATGTATTGCTGGCTAATATCGCGCCGAAAAGTGCAGAAGAGAAAGTTAAGTCTGCACTGGGCTCTTTGTCTGAAAATTCCTGGAGGATGTCTAGGGAACACTATTTTGAATCCATATGTAGTCACCTTTCTTTATCGTTAGCCAAGCTGTCTGTTGTGCCTGATATCGATATGAACACAGTGCTAACCCTAGCTAAGGGAGCGTTTAAACAATGGCCATCTGTGTTTTCTTCCAGTCAGCGTAAAGTTATTGCGAATCTAATAAAAATACCAGAGTTGAAGCAGCTAGTAGTTAAGGATATTTATTATCGCTCAGTTGAAGTAAAGGATCTAAAAACAGCAGCAAACGAAAAAATCAGCATCCTTTTGGATTTGTCGAGAGTATTACTGTTTGTGGATAAGGACGAAGCCAGAGAAGTATTTAAAATAGCGGTTGATATTGCTAATGACGTTGATGTCGATGCTATGCATGACGTGGCTCTTTTTTCAGCGTTATCCAAAAACGCTAAAAACCACTTTTCGCTCGCAGATTCGCAGCTCATAGCAAGTCAAATGGCTGAGATAATAACGGAGTACGGTACTCTTCTTGATGGCTATGATCATTTTCCTTGGAATGATGCAATTTCTGCTGTTGCTATATTGGATATGCCGAAAGCAATCAGTCTTATCGGATATTGGGAAGATTGTGACTTAGTTCAAGCCAGCGAAACTCTTCCTGCGTTGATGTCTACGGGCATTTCAGAAGGTACCATAAACTCTGCGCAGGCTGCATCTTTGCTAAATTTCTGTGATGATTTGAATGAGGAGCTTGTGGCTAAACTAGCGTCAGTTACAAGCGTTCAAGATGCCTGTCAGCTGGTAGAGGAAATTGCAAAGGCTGAGTTGTTAAGATTCAACAGAAGCGGTAACTCCAAAGTATGTCAGGAGTTAAATGAGCTCGTCCCATATAGCGAGAGTAATGAATATTGGCACTCAGCACTTAATCAATTAGTTGAATTTAAATCACATGCCCCAAAAAGTACCAAGTCCCAAACTAACAATGACAAACTTGATTCGACAAGTAGGAAGTTAAAGGAGCGCGAGTTCATTGAAAGTATAAAATTGGCGGAAATTTCCTTTGAATCACCTTCCGATTTTATGAATTCAATTCAAGCCAAGAGAAAAGTAGCTAGAGGTGAAGATTTTTATATTACTAGTGATGACATACTGAGATCTTTAATCAATCGCTTGGAGTCAAGAGATCGTATTGCCTTTCTTGGTTTCTTGACCGATGGAAATGTTATTGATGATCTTGGCTATACATGGGCTAAAACATTACTTGACTGCATTAACTTTTGGATAGGGTCATCTCACGCCATATCTGCTTGGAAAGAGGAAAACCTGCCACTCTTAATTACTAATCATTTGGGCGAGTTCTCTTATGGTGAAAATTATGGTTACGACAAGTGGATACTTAAAGATGTTATTCATAGCCTTAATTTAAATAAAGAAGAAGCGGTTAGCATACTGCTAGATGGTCTGGAAAAAAATTCCGAACTCTTGCCATTACCCAAGTTATATTCGGTGATCAGACTATTGACTGATTACTGTAGCGGGGAACAAATTGCAGATGTCACAACTCGTTATGTACAGCGACTTACCACACGCTTAAAACTTTCAACCAAGAAGACTGAGTCTAAGTGTTCAGTTGAGTCAGCATTTGCAAGCCAACTTTACTCGTTCTTAGGTGATGTAGATACCAGGGTGAGGTGGCGAGCAGCACATAGTATTAGAGCATCTGCCAGAATGGGAGATTTTAAGACAATTGTGGCGTTAACCGCTTTGTATGAGCATAAATCAATGCCCGGCTATCGTGAAGATAGTGCGCCTTTCTATTGGTTGTCAGCCCGTCTTTGGCTCATAGTTACCTTCGATCGAATTGCATCTGAGGTGCCGGAAGCCATTGTTCCTGTCGCACGCTGGTTATTGAGCATTGCTAATGAGCAAGACTTCCCACATGTATTGATACGCCATTTTGCCAAATCCTGTTTGATGAAGCTTCTTTCGAATGATTTTATTGATTTTGATGAGCAGGAAATTTTAAAGGTACGCAGCATTAATACCTCTGATTTAGATGCAGAAAAATCTAAGCGTAGGATTTCCCGTGGAGGATTTCACGAAGGTGATAATAATAGAAGATTTCGTTTTGATTCGCTAGATACTCTAAGTTATGTGTATCCAGGCGCGATAAGATGCTTCTCTGATGTTGACCAAAAAATGTTCCTTGATGAGGCGGAAGCTTGGATCATAGATCGCTGGAATAGCGGCACAAATTTATCAAAATGGGAAGACGAACCAAGAAAGTATAAATTTCAAAACGCTAACTATACTCTTTACAGCCACCGCCACGGTTCAATGCCGACAATAGAGCGTCATAGTTACTACCTGGAGTGGCACGCCATGTGGTGTAGTTTAGGTTCTCTGATGACAGTAAATGCACTGGCAAAGCCTGAATACGATGATGACGATTATGGAACGCTAAACGGCTTTTTGAGACAAAAGGGATTAACTCAACCGCCACACTGGTCAAGTGATCTTCGCTGCCCAACACCACTAGAAACACGTTTTCACTATCCCCCAACTGTCGGGGCTGAAGATTGGGTAGCCACAATAACCGCCAATGATTTTGAGTTGGAGCTCGGTTTAACTTCCGGAGATGAAAACCTAGTTGTGGATTCATATCATGATATTCGCACCAGTAATCATCACTCCAGTGTAAGAATATCCTCTTCGCTTGTTAACCCAGATACCGGGTTGTCATTGATTAGGGCACTACAAACATCCGATGACTCCCACGACTACCGCTTGCCACCTGCTGGCCATGAATTAGAGATAGATGAAGCTCCATTTTTATTACGTGGTTGGCTTAACGAGCACTCTGGTGATTCTCAATTAGATGAAAGGGATGTGTTTAATCATGGTGTCCGCTTAATAGAAACAACGCCGTCTGAAAATGTCATTGAAATACTGAAATTACGCCAGTCGGGCAGCTACCCCGTTAGCTGGATTAATTCCACTAACGGAAGCAAAGTATTTCATTATGAAGCATGGGCTGATGTAAGAGATGACTCCCGACAAAGAGAATACATACACGGTGAAGATGTTATTTCCAATGGGCATAGACTAAAAATATCACTACATCACCTAAAGGAATATCTAGATAAAGTTGACTTTGATCTAATCTTTGAGGTCGAAATAACACGAAGAGTAACTAAAGATGGAATTACAGAAAATAACAAAGAGTCCGAAAAAGAAGCGCGATACACAAGACTCTACCTTTTCAGAAGAACTGGAGAAATCTTTACCACTGAAGGACGTATTGGTACTTGGGCACCACCTAGCGACAGAGCTGGGTTTCTCCGATAGTTGCGATACACTGGGAAAGTGGATGTCACATCATTTAGCCGAAATGATGGATCGTGTTGAACGTGAAAAAGACGCAGAAAAAAAAGAAAAATATCAGGAGCAAACCGTTGAGTTGATCTTAAAAATATGGAAACACAGAAGTTCCCTAAATGGACATGCGTACCCATTAGCCAGATTTAAAGGAATAATCGACTCCTTAAGCATATTGTCTCCTGAAGCTAATGTATGGGAAAGAAACAGACTCGGTAAATATCAGTCCCTTGCTGCGGACAGCTTTTCAATGATCGTTGATTTATACAGAACGTTGCACTTTATTGAGTTTGTTTCCCTAGAGTCTGTTAGGAGTAAACAAGTGCCTTCAGCCGTTTTTTCCGATGAAGAACAAAAAATTTATGATTTTTTGACTAACTGGGCTGAAGAAGAAATAGGTTTTCGCTCATCAGAAAGTTCACCGTCAAATAAAACAGAGTTTGAAAATGCGGCTGAAAGTGTATGTCATTTTATTGATAAATTATGTGGCAAACTAAATGAGCTAAAAAATGAAATATCTAAATAGACTTGAGATTAAAAAAGCGAACCATCTCTGGTTCGCTTTTTTCTTACTTATGCGTTCACAATCTTAATTGCATTCACATTTTTAATTGCAGCGTTCACAATTTTAATTGCAGTTAGTCAACCAACCTACTCTTCCCGATAACTATCCACGGCAGGGCAAGAGCACATCAAGTTTCTGTCGCCGTACACGTCATCGATACGGTTAACGCTTGGCCAGAACTTGTTGCGGGCAACGGTAGCGACTGGGTAAGCGGCTAGTTCGCGGCTGTAGCTGCGGTTCCATTCGCTATCGCAAATGTCTGCCAATGTATGTGGTGCGTTGTGCAGTGGGTTGTCTGTAGCATCCCACTCGCCGCTTTCTACCTTGGCAATCTCTTCGCGAATGCTCACCATGGCTTCGATAAAGCGGTCGAGTTCGAACTTGGCTTCAGATTCTGTTGGCTCAATCATTAGCGTACCCGCTACTGGGAAGCTCATGGTTGGCGCGTGGAATCCGTAGTCGTTCAAACGCTTGGCAATATCAAGCTCGGTCACGCCTGACGCTTCTTTCAATGGGCGCAAGTCGATAATACATTCGTGTGCAACACGGCCGTTACGACCTTTGTAAAGCACTGGGTAATGCCCTTCTAGCGACTTAGCCACATAGTTAGCATTCAAAATGGCGACTTCGGTGGCTTTGCGCAAACCTTCGCTACCCATCATTTTGATGTACATGTAGCTGATTGGCAGAATAGATGCACTGCCCCATGGCGCGGCTGATACTGCGCCACAGTCTTTGCCTGCAGTTTCTACATTCACTACGCTGTGGTTAGGTAGGAATGGTGCTAGGTGCGATTTCACACCAATTGGTCCCATACCTGGGCCACCACCACCGTGTGGAATACAGAAGGTTTTGTGCAAGTTGAGGTGCGATACGTCTGAGCCGATGAAGCCAGGTGCCGTAATGCCTACCTGTGCGTTCATGTTGGCACCGTCCATGTAAACCTGACCGCCGTACTGGTGCACGATGTCACAAATTTCACGAATGGTTTCTTCGTATACGCCGTGGGTAGACGGGTAAGTGATCATGGCACACGATAGGTTGTCACCTACTTCTTCTGCTTTCGCGCGAAGGTCGGCCAAATCTACGTTACCGTTCTTGTCACATTCCACTACCACAACGTTTAGGCTAACCATTTGCGCTGAAGCTGGGTTAGTACCGTGAGCAGAGCTTGGGATCAAGCACACATTACGGTGGCCTTCGCCGCGGCTCTCGTGGTAACGCTGAATGGCTAACAAGCCTGCATATTCACCCTGTGCGCCTGAGTTAGGCTGCATAGAAAGCGCATCGTAGCCAGTTACGTTGATCAACCATTCGCTGAGTTCGGCGATCATTTCTTGATAACCCGTTGCTTGTTCAAGCGGTGCAAATGGGTGCAACTGACCAAACTCAGGCCAGGTTACTGGGATCATTTCAGCGGTTGCGTTTAGCTTCATGGTGCACGAACCCAATGAAATCATTGAGTGGTTCAATGCCAAATCTTTGTTTTCAAGGCTCTTGATGTAACGCAGCATCTCAGTTTCTGAGTGATACTGGTTAAAGACTTCGTGCGTGAGGAAGTCGCTAGTGCGCACCAAACCAGCAGGAATTGATTGGCTACCTTGTGTAGTCACTTCGGCATCGAGAGCTTCAACCGTTAAACCGTGATCATCACCTAACAATACATCGAACAAGACGGCAACGTCAGCGCGCGTGGTGGTTTCATCAACCGAAATTCCTACTGCACCTTCAAGGTCTGCACGTAAGTTAAGGCCAGCAGCCACTGCTTTAGCTAGCACGGCTTCTTTGTCGTCCACCAGCACGGTCAGCGTATCGAAATAGGTGCTGTGTTTCAGTGCCAAGCCTTTTTGCGTCAAACCTGTTGCAAGAATGTCGGCAAAACGGTGGATGCGGTTAGCAATGGTTTTTAAGCCTTCTGGGCCGTGATACACCGCGTAGAACGATGCCATGTTGGCAAGCAATACCTGCGCAGTACAGATGTTCGAGTTAGCTTTTTCACGACGAATATGCTGTTCACGGGTTTGCAATGCCATACGCAATGCTTGGCGACCACGGGTGTCTTTACTCACACCGATAATACGGCCCGGCAATGAACGCTTGTACTTGTCGAGTGTGGCAAAAAAGGCAGCGTGTGGACCACCGTACCCCATGGGTACACCAAAGCGCTGTGCACTACCTAGTGCAACGTCTGCACCTAGTTCACCTGGCGAAGTTAGCTTAACCAATGCCATTAGGTCGGAAGCAACGGCAACAATACCTTTGTTGGCTTGTACAGCGGCAATAATGTCGCGAATGTCTTTCACTTCACCTGTGGTGCTTGGGTATTGTAGCAATGCACCAAATACGTCGTGGCTGGCGGCTTCTTCAGCAGGGCCTGTAACAATGCCGAAACCGAACATTTCTGCGCGGGTTTCTACTACGTCGATGGTTTGTGGGTGAACGTCGTCAGCAATAAAGAACAAGCTTGACTTTTTGTTCTTCGATACGCGCTTTGCCAAGGTCATGGCTTCGGCGGCTGCCGTGCCTTCGTCCAACAAAGACGCAGACGCTAACTCAAGGCCTGTTAAATCAATCGTCACTTGTTGGAAGTTAAGAATGGCTTCCAAACGGCCTTGGGCAATTTCAGGCTGATAAGGCGTGTATGCCGTGTACCAACCTGGATTTTCTAATACGTTGCGCAAAATCACGTTGGGTACATGAGTATCGTAGTAACCCATACCAATAAATGAACGCATGATTTTGTTTTTGCCAGCGACAGCTTTAAGCGCACTTAACGCTTCAACTTCTGTTGCGCCTTCACCCACTTGAATGGGGGTGTCTAGGTGAATGCCCGCAGGCACAGTTTGGTTGATCAACTCGTCCAGTGAGTCAGCGCCTACCGTGTTTAGCATCGCCTGGATTTCAGTTTCACCAGGGCCTATATGACGGCGGATAAAGTCCTGTTTTTGTTCTAGTTGCGACAATGTTAGAGAAGAATTCGACATATCGTTAAGCACACTTGCAATGGTTAGTGAATTTTACGCAGGTATTTGTGCGGTAATTACGTGAGCCATTCAGCACTCAATTAGCCCGACAAACACAAGGTATATATCGTCAAAAGGGCCACATGGGCCCTTTTGCAAACTCGCCTAATGGCGAAAGAAATTACTCTTCGTCGATGCTGTTTTCGTAACCTTCAGCATCCAACAAGCCTTCTACTTCAGACTCGTCGTCGGCTTTGATTTTGAATAACCAGCCGTCGCCGTATGGGTCTGAGTTAACCAGCTCTGGTGAGTCTTCCAAGTCTTCGTTAACGGCAACGACTTCACCGCTAATTGGCGCGTAAACGTCAGAAGCGGCTTTTACCGATTCTGCAACGGCTACGTCGTCGCCTGTGCTCACTGCATCGCCAACATCTGGCAATTCAACAAATACCATATCGCCCAGCAAGTCCTGCGCGTGCTCAGAAATACCTACAGTAAATACACCATCACCCTCTGGACGAACCCATTCGTGGGTAGCGGCATAGCGTAAATCAGTTGGGATATTGCTCATAATTGTTCCTGAATTATTGAATTTTGCTTATAAAACACTTTTGCCATTGCGGACAAAACTGGGCTTAACCACATTTACTGTAACCCACTTTTTACGCATTTCCACCTCTACTGTTTCACCAACATTTGCTGGTACACGTGCCATCGCAATTGCGTGGCCTAGAGTTGGAGAAAAAGTTCCTGATGTAATCACACCTTCGCCGTCGTGAGTTTTCACTTTAAGGCCAGCGCGAAGTACACCTTTGTCTGTCATTACCAAGCCCACAAGCTTGTCAGTACCCGCCGCTTTTTGTTGTTCAAGCGCTGCACGGCCAACGAAATCACGGTCTGTCGGTTCCCAAGTAATGGTCCAACCCATGTTTGCCGCTAGAGGCGAAATGGTTTCGTCCATATCTTGGCCGTACAAGTTCATACCGGCTTCTAAACGCAAGGTGTCGCGAGCGCCAAGACCACAAGGTTTTACACCTGCGTCTAGCAGACCTTGCCAGAACTCACCGGCACGCGCTTCAGGCACCATAATTTCATAACCAGTTTCGCCGGTATAACCCGTTGTGGCGATGAACAAGTCTTCTGCTTGTACACCAAAGAAAGGCTTCATACCTTCAACGGCTTCTTTTTGCGCTGCGCTGAACAAGGTAGCGGCTTTTTCTTTTGCGTTTGGACCTTGTACTGCGATCATGGCAAATTCAGGGCGTTCTGTGATGGTCACAGTAAAGCCTTCTGCTTTGCTCATTAGCCAGTTCATGTCTTTTTCGCGGGTTGCTGAGTTCACTACCAAACGGTAGTTAGTCGCTGTGAAGTGGTACACAATCAAATCGTCAACCACGCCGCCGTCTTCATTTAACATGCCGCTGTAAAGGGCTTTGCCTTTGTCTTTTAGCTTGGCTACGTCGTTCGCTAACAAAAAGCGAAGGTAAGCTTGGGCGTCGTCGCCTTCTACATCAACAATGGTCATGTGCGACACATCGAACATACCGGCATCTTGACGAACCGCGTGGTGTTCTTCAATTTGCGAACCATAGCTGATTGGCATTTCCCAACCGTGGAAGTCGACCATTTTGGCACCGGCTTCCAAGTGTTTTGCATGAAGGGCAGTGGTATTTGACATACTGATTGCTTTTATCCGTTTTTAATGTGGCAAAAAGTATAGGTAGGGTTGGCTTGTGCAACAAATTGGAATTTCTTATCCTTACATTTACAATTGTAATGTATTTAAGTTTTATCATCAGAAATTCAAATCATGTTGAAACAACTTTCTCTCGATAATTTGCGCACGTTCGTGAGTGTGATTGAGCAAGGTGGCTATGCCAAAGCCGGTGAATGGCTGGGTCGGTCGCAACCTGCTATTAGCTTGCAAATTAAAAAACTCGAACAGCAAATTGGCAAAAAACTCTTTACTAAGGTGGGCCAGCGCCATGTGCCGAGTAGCGATGGCAATTGGCTTTACCCAAAAGCTAAGGAGATGCTGGCGCTCAACGACAGTATTTTTCACAGCTTGGATGTCGCTCCTCTACGCGGGCGCTTGCGTTTAGGTATTCCTAACGAGTTCGCCTCTACCCTTTTGCCGGGGTTAATTGGCGAATTCTCTAAGCGCTATCCCGATGTGTCGTTAGAAGTTACGTCAGCGCTGAGCCGTGATTTGCTCCACCCCACCCGCAAAGACGAGTTTGATTTAATCATGGCCTTGGTAAACCCCATGCAAGATTCCGCCGCCAACGATGAGGCTGCTGAATTGGTAATGGAAGATGATATTGTGTGGGTGGGCGATGCCTCTCGACCCATGAAGCCTGATGCGATTTCGCTGGTACTAGCGCCCGATGGCTGTATGTATCGCAGCCGGGTGATCACTCAGTTAAAACAGCAAACTCGCCAATGGCGGATCACCTACACCAATGCCGATTTATCTGGCTTGGTCGCTGCTATTCAACAAGGGTTGGGCGTGACGGCGCTGGCGCGATCGAGTATTCCTGAAAACCTCACTATGCTGTCGCACCCGAGTTTGCCTTCACTCGGGCGGATCAACATTTGTTTGTTCAACCAAGATTCCCAACACCCCGTGGTGAGTAAAACATTAGCCGAGTTTATAAAAACCCGTTTGCGTCAGGGCGGCTAGCGCCCTTTTACGCTTTTAATGGCTCTAGCTTACCCAGCGGGGTATCAATTGAACTAGGCGGAGAGGTAAACCAATGGGCTTGTTGCTCGCCCATGTATATGCAATCTTCCAAGCGCACGCCAAATTCGCCGGGTAAATAAATGCCCGGTTCATTCGACAAACACATGCCTTTTGCCAATGGTGTGGTTTCGCCGCGAACAAAGTTCACGCTTTCGTGCCCTTCCATACCAATGCCGTGGCCGGTGCGGTGAGAAAGCCCGGGCAGTTGATAGTCTGGCCCGTACCCTAACGACACATAATATTTGCGTACTTCATCATCAATACGGCCTGCCGGCACACCCGCTTTAGCGGCATCAAAAGCAATTTGTTGGCCTTTGCGCACCGCATTCCATACTGCGACTTGTTTTCTATTGGCTTCGCCAAACACCAAAGTACGGCTGATATCTGACTGATACCCCATCACGCTGCACCCGCTATCAAGCAGCACAACACTGCCTTCGCGAATAGTTTGGGTTTGCTTGGTACCATGAGGGTAAGCCGAGGCTTCATTGAAAAGCGCCAAACACCAAGTACCGCTGCCGCCCAAATCACGTTGGGCCTGATTCATCATTTGCTTCACATCGGCTTGGGTCATGCCTAATTCGAGGTTAGCAAATACATACTCATAGGCTGCCAAAGTCACTTCGTTGGCTTTGTGCATTAACACTAATTCGTGATGAGTTTTATACATGCGGCAACCTAGCGTAATTGGCTCTGCTGGCGTGTGTTGCATATCGGGCAACAACGACATTACGCCATCGAGCACAAAATAACGCACGGTGTTTTCAAACCCAATTTTACCTTGGGTGATGCCTCTGTCTTTTAAAATGGCTTTTATCTGTGCGAACGGTGATTCATGCTCCTGCCATACGCGCACATCATCCCCCACTTGCAACGACTCGCGAATACTCGGCTCTTCAAAAAACGGGCAAACTACGCCAACCGCGCCTTCTCGAGGGATCACCACACCGGTTAAGCGCTCACTGCGCCACCACTGAATACCGGTAAAATAATCCATTGCCGCACCAGGTTCGAGGATAATGGCGGCAATGTTTTGTTGTTTCATTAAGGCTTGAGCCTTGGCAATACGTTGTCTGCGCTCTTCTGCACTAATGGCTGTCATATCGCCAGTGAGTGAGGTAAGTGCCGGTTTTGTTTTAACTGTTTTTGCAGAAACTAAAGAAGGGCTTGAAAGCGCAGCCAAGCCCAATGTCGACGCTTTAAGAAACGTTCTTTTATCCATTTTATTGCCTATGTAGGAATGAGGTAGTGTGAAACCTCAGGCTACTGAGTTTTACGTCGGTGGGCAATAAAGTACGCGACGAAAAAACGCGAACAAAGGTTTATGAGCAACTCGGGTTTAGTTATTCGGTTCAAGGATTAGCGCCACAACATCATTGCGATACTCATCGCTATTTTTGTATTCACGATATCCCTTAGATACCGCATAACCCGCTGTATACGCTGCGTTATTCAATGTTACAAAGGTGGCCCCATGCTTTCCATTGCCCAAGTTAGCAATATGTTCTGGCAGGGTGATATGTTGTCCCACACCAAACAATTCAGGCGCACTTGAACTGATCACTAAGCCAAAGCTATCCACAAACAAACCTATACGATCGGTGCTACTGCTCGGAATAACATCTTCAAGAATACGCTGAAATTGTGGCTGGCTATCAAAAATAAGCCCAATACCACCAACCATGTTGTTGGCATAACGCACCGCGGCGTTATAGACATAAGTGGGTTGGTTTTGATAACGGGAGTTCGCTTTAAACGGAGACACTGAATACTGCAAAGTGGAAGACAACTGCAACGCAGCTTTTGCACCGGAGTCATCGGGCAATACCGAGCCTATCATGTCAGTATGGTGTGGGTTAGACACTGCCAATACTCGCCCTTGCTTATCATAAAGATAAATATTGGTGTAAACCGTGTAGAGGTTATTAATGTACGCCAACACTGTGCTTAGCTGTGTACGATCATGTTCATCTATGCTCTGCTTGGCCATGATACGACCAAATGAGTCTGTTAACGCCCACCACCGGCAGTCGTTGGCGCGTTCGTAAAGGTTGCGATCCATAATATCGGTGGCTAGCGCAGCTTGAAACGACAATTCATGTAAGTGAGTATTCAGTGCGGTTTTCATTAAACTCGCCACTGATTGACTGAAGATCCCTTGCATATTACGGCCAATTTGCCGGATCTCTTCCAATATCGGAATGAATTCCTCTGCATCACGACGTGCAGCTGAAATTCGCCCATTGAGTACCACTAAATCAAGGTCGTCAGTCACAATGGTAGAATTGCGCCGAATATCTAACAGAGCGGGCGAAAAACCACGCCATGCGTCTATGTCGTTAACTTGTGTTAACGCGTAAGGTTGCGTTTCTTCTGCATCATAGTTCATTGTACTCAAGGGCATGAGTACACACCCTTGCCACCCCAAACCTGTGTACCCTTCATATCCGCGAGTAGACCGACGCGTGGCCAAATACAGTCGATTATTAAAACTGAATAACTGAGTGTCTTGTTGAAGAGACAAACACATGCCTGCACTCAATACGTCTGGCTGATTGGAAACCAACACCTGATTGGCGCTATCAAGCAGTGCCAAAATAGTGCCCTGCCCTTGCACCTCTAAACTTTCAAATACACCCGCCATTTCGTTGTTCAAACGAAAACTCATGCATACCACACCAATGGCCGACGCATCGGTTTCGTCTGCAAACACGGGCGCAAAGAACAACGAGGCTTTGTCTTGTAACGGGCGTAGGTCAGACTCTCGAAGTACCTCTAGGTAATCATCTTTTAAACCTAGAGCTTGATCGATAGCAGGGTCGGCAGATACCACTACGGGATTCACCGTATCGAGTTTTGCCAACACCTCACCTTGCCGGTTTATCAGCAAAATATCGTTGTATACCGTGTATTTACTTGCGTACTCTTTGAGTCTTTCTTCTACCGTTGTGCGCTGTATTTCGGCTTCTTCTGCAGACAAGGTTAAAAAGTGTCGCATTACGTCGTCGGTGGCTAAAAACCCCACATCAGCCGTACGCTCAAACAGGTTTCGAATGGGAATATCCACCAGTACCTGAGCCATGGCTTCACTGTCTTTGAGGTGTTGCTGGAGATGTTCGTTAAGTAGGTTGTTGATCAAAGCTTCTTGTAGCTCACCAAACTGGGCTTTAGTCTCAAGCATGTTGGCGAGCAAACTTTGAGGAATATTAAGGCTGTTGATCTTACCGATAAGCGAAACTTTATCCCACCAGGTATTGAGCCTGGTGAGGTCGTTACAATGAACCTTAATATCACTGAAGAGATCCAGCAACTGGTCCTGATTTGATGTCAAAATAGTATCCACAGGAACTTCACTTAATAACAAACTGCTTGTTATTTATACGGATACCAGAATTCAAAAAGAATTTTTGTTGTTTTTTTGTATAAAAATCAACAACTCAAACACCACAAAATACAACCATTTATTTACATTGTATTTTTCTACCAGCCCATGGCTTGAGAAATAAAGTGTTGTTTGACCACGGGTAAATTATCGACGGCCGTTAATCCTGCGCCGCGAATGAACTTTTTCAGTGGGTTATTACCGTCGAAAAGCTGCTTGAAGCCTTCCATCGCGGCTATCATTTTTAACGCTTCGGTTTTTCTCGCTCGCTCAAATGGGCGCAGATAACGGTGCAAATAAAATGGTTTATCCTGAGCGTGAACATCTAGAATTAGCTCAGCCAAGGCCAGCGCATCTTGCATGCCTAAATTTGCGCCCTGCCCAGCTAACGGATGAATAGTATGAGCGGCATCACCAATAATCACTACACCGTCTTTCACCCATTGGCGTGCGTAACGCATGGTAAGCGGGAAGCTCTGTCGCTCACTTTCCAGTGAAATTTTACCCAAGGCCCCGTTGCTCGCGACCATCAGAGCTTGGCAAAACGCCGCGTCATCTGCATGTATTAAGTCGTTCGCTACCAGCGTTTGTTGAGAAAACACGATTGAGCATAAGTGCGGGTCGGCCAACGGCAACAATGCCAAAGGGCCTGTAGGCGTAAATGCCTGTCGCGCCACTTGGTTATGGGGGAGTTCAGTACGTACTGTGGCAACAATTGCCGTGTGGTCATAGTCTTTAAAGCTGTGCGGAAAAGACGCCTGCTTGCGGATCATCGATTGTGCGCCATCGGCCCCCACTAATAATCGACACGATACCACCTCGTCATTGCTCAGCATCAACATGGTTTCTTGTTTACCCGTGAGCACTTTGTCAATTTTCACTGGCGCAAGAATAGTCGCATTGTCTTGGGCTTCAACCACATCAACCAGCGCATTCACAATGAGTTGATTTTCGATGATATGGCCCAGTTCCGGCGCTTGCATCTCATCACAATCAAAACTGATTTTGCCGAAGCTGTCGGTATCCCACACTTGCATTGCCGTATAAGCGCTTAAACGCGCTTGCGGCATTAGTGGCCACGCACCCAAGTTTTGTAACGCGGCTTGATTGGCAGCGTGAATGGCCGATACGCGAAGTAAAGGCGCATCGGGTATTTCACTTTTAGCCGGCTGATGGCTGATCACCGCTACCGACAAGCCCGAGTCTTTCAATGCTCGTGCTAAAGTTAAGCCCACCATTCCTGCGCCAACAATGGCAATATCTACCTGATGCATAGTGTTATCCGTGTTTTTTAATCTGTTTGGCTACTTGCGCGTAACCCATGGTTTGCTTAACAAATAGGCGTTGTACCGTTTTCAGCTTGCTCATTGCCAGTAAACCTATATTACGACCTACCACCAACGGCCAACGCTCGTTCGAGAACACGCGTACTAATGTATCGGTTAGTCCTATAGTAATTGCCTTGTCTTGGTTGCGCTTTTGTCCGTAACGATAAAGCAACTCAAATTCACCGGGGTCAATACGGGCATCTTCGGCAAACAAATCTACCAAGTCCATTGCGTCGCGTAACCCAAGGTTAAAGCCTTGGCCTGCAATCGGGTGCAGCGCTTGGGCGGCGTTGCCAACCACTACCGCACGATGCTGGAAGCAACGCGCTGTACGATGCAAGGCCAATGGGTACGCTGAGCGTTTACCAACATGAGTGATTACGCCATGACGAAAGCCAATTGTTTGCTGAAGTTCAGCAATAAAGGCGTCGTCATCCATTGCCATCACTGTGTCTACCTTGTCATGTGGTTGCGACCACACAACAGAATAACCAGCGCTGTCACGAGTATTGTCTGTTAAATGAAAGGGTAAAAACGCCAGCGGACCATGAGGAGTGAAGCGCTCATGAGCCCAGCCTTGGTGAGGCAAGTTAGTATCAAGATTACAAATGATCGCGGTTTGGCCGTAGTCATCTACCGATTTTTCAAACCCCAATGATTGAGCCAGTGATGAACGCCCGCCATCGGCAAAGATAATCAGTTTGGCGTTGATCACTTGCTCGCTGTCTAACGTGACTGTCACGCCCGCTGGGCTGCGCTCAATTGCTGCAACACTGTCGGGGCAAAACAGCGTTAACCGCTCATCTTCAGGAAAGGTTAACACCCGACCAAGCGCCTGCAATGACACCACTTTGCCAAACGCCTCAGCATTGTAATCTTTCGCGTGTAATCGACATTGCCCAATATGGCCTTCGTCAGACACCAAAATGTGTTCAATCGCAGCGGGCACAGTGTTATCTAATGCCACTCCGAGCTTGGTAAGCTCGTCTACAGTACGCCCGGCTAATGCAATCACACGGGCATCAAAACCCGGATGTGTGCCATTGTCGTCGTTTTCTTTGTGTTCAACTACAGCAACGCGATACGATGTTCGCTGTATCAGCCCTCGCGCCAATACACTCCCAACCGTACCAGCACCAACAATCACTATATCCGACGTGAGCACCTTGATTACTTCCTCATTAAGGCTTCAATTTCATCCGCTTGTTTCGGGACGCCCGCAGTCAGTATGTCTATACCTTCGCGAGTCACTACCACATTATCTTCAATTCTTACGCCAATTCCTCGATAAGGTTCAGGCACATCGGCATCGTCGGCAATATAAATCCCCGGCTCCACGGTAACAACCATACCCACCTCAAAAGGCCGAGGCTTACCGTGCAATTGATAACTACCTACGTCATGTACATCCAGGCCTAAATAGTGCCCCAGCCCATGCATATAAAACCCTTGCCAACGCTTTTCTTTCAGGTTGTCTTGTAACTGTCCAGACAAAATCCCTAATTCGATTAGCCCTTGGGTGATCACTTCAGCACTTAATGCATGCATAGCGGGAAGTGTGACTCCCGGTTTCATCGCTTCTAAAACTGCCAACTGCGCTTTGAGTACAAGGTTATAAATATCGCGCTGTGCTGGTGAAAACTGCCCGTTTACGGGAAATGTACGCGTAATATCAGCAGCATAACCATGAAATTCTGCGCCTGCATCGATCAAGATCAAATCACCGTCGTGTGTTTGCGCGTTATTTTCAGTGTAATGCAATATACAGGCGTTATTACCAGCGCCCACAATAGTGCTATAGGCTGGGCAACGTGCGCCTTTCATGGCAAAAGCGTGATGAATTTCTGCTTCGAGTTGGTATTCAAAGCAGCCGGGCTTGGCGAATTTCATTGCACGGCAATGAGCATCTGCGCTGATCTTTGCCGCTTCACGCATAACAGCCAATTCTTGCTCCGACTTTATCACACGCATTTCGTGTACCAGCGGCCGAATATCGTGAATAGCGGTAGGCGTATGGTATTTTTTGGGCTGTGAACGCAAGTGTTTGAGAGTATCTTGCAGCGCTTCATCGGCCTTAGGGTTATCGCCCAAGGCAAAATAGACATTATCGTGACCATCTAACCATTCGCACAATACAGCGAGAAGATCATCCACATCGTAGGCTTCATCTAGATCAAACGCCTCTAACGCAGCTTCTGCGCCCAATCGACGACCGTGCCAAATTTCGGCATCTGGGTCTTTACCCAACACTGCCATAGCGCGATACGGCGCGCCAAATTGCTCATGATTAGACAACAGCAACCAAGCATCGGCCTCATTAAAGCCAGTAAAATACCAAAAGTCGCTGTTCTGACGAAAAGTGTATTCGGTGTCGTTGCTACGCGTGACGGTGTGCGCCGCTGGGATCAAGCAAACGCTTTTGGGCAAGCATTGCGCCAGCAAAGCGTGCTGGCGTTCAACATAATGTTCGAATGGGATCATGACGGTTTTTACTATTAATGAACCGAAGGTTTGTCGTTTTGATCATCTAACAGTGATTGGCCCATTTCGTTAAAACACAACAAAGCAGAAATTTTCACGTATTCAATCACTTCAAACAACGCTTGTTCAGATTCATCATCGTCGTTCATTGGCTCTTCCATGCGGGCGATATCAGAAAAGTCAGACAGTGCTTCTTTCACGTCTTCAGAACAAGCTGACAAGTCTTGCTGGAACAAACCAAAACCGGCCATAAACCCTTGTACCCAGTTGATCAGCGCAAGGCCGCGATCGTTAATCGGTGCCTCATCATCAGGTAAAAGTAACGTAAGCCCAAACTGCCCATCTACCATTTGCTGACAAGTTTGGTTAAATAACTCAGTCAGCGCCGCAACAGCTTTGGGTGGCAGAGGTTGCCCCTGATGTGCAATGTCTTCTAGTACTTTCAACCAGTTTTGGTCGCTAAGCGCCATACCGCCGCCCAGCATACCGCAAAGCATGCCGTGAATTTCTGCGCCATCAACAATCACTTCGTTGTCGCTCAGCACTTGGGTAACGGTTTCAAATTTCAATTGGTTTTCCACGTAGAGAATTCTCCAGAATCTTTGTGTTCATGCTACCAAAACCCCGCCTTAATACCAATTACCACACAGTGCGATTGGCTATTAAATAACGCGTTTGGGCAGTGAATAAGCAAACAAACACGATAAGACCACACAAGGGTGGTAGTCGTGCTCAGATTCATCTATGATCATTCTTCTGATATGGACTTCACCAAAACGTACATTTGATATACCCTGTACGGTCACGCATTTTAACAATGTCGCCTGGGATGTTTGCCAGTTCATTCATGTCCCTGGCCGATGCTTTTTACTTAGGAAGTTGACCTGTTGCTATTGTGCAAGCTCGGCACGTATCGAGAAGCCTACGGTGACAAAGATGCTTCCGCCCTGAACTTTTCGGTTCTAGGGCGAACGATGAACAGCGGCATTCCGGGCGGCGCCCTCTTTCGACGGACGTAGAAATGGCAATTTTAAATTTTGGGTCGATCAATATCGACCATGTGTACCAGGTAGATCACTTCGTTAAACCCGGTGAAACTCTGGACTCCACAGATTACCAACAATTATTGGGCGGCAAGGGCGCGAACCAATCGATCGCACTTGCAGCGGCTGGCGCTGACGTAAGTCATATTGGCCGCATCAATGAACACGATGTGCAATTTAAACAAACGCTAATTAAACATGGTATTAGCTGCCGCGACCTTGTATGTGGTGAAACGCCTTCTGGCCACGCCATTATTCAAGTTACGCCAAGTGCAGAAAATGCCATTGTGATTTTTGGTGGTGCGAACCGTGAAATTGACGCCAAACAAGTAGCCAAAGCACTGAGTGACACTAAATCAAGTGATTGGGTGTTAACACAGAACGAAACCAGTGCATTAGAAGACGTACTGCGTCAGGCTAAAGAAAAGCAGCTAAAAGTTGCATTCAACCCTGCGCCGATGACTGAATCGGTTAAATCACTGCCTTATGATTGCATTGATTTATTGATTGTTAACGAAACCGAAGCCGCCGCAATAACCGAAAAAGACGATCTCGACGCGATCTTAGATCACTTCAGAGCGCATTGGTCCCACGCTGAAGTTATTGTTACATTAGGTAAGGCTGGTGTTGTTATGCTGAAAGGCGACAAAACCATTAAAGTAGACGCTTTTGTTGTAGATGCAGTTGATACCACTGCAGCAGGCGATACCTTTATTGGGTTCTTCCTCGCGGCATACAGCACTCATGCAGATGCGAAAAAAGCGCTGACTCATGGCTGCGCAGCGTCAGCTATTTCAGTCACTCGCAAAGGTGCAGCACAGTCGATCCCCACCCGTCAGGAAGTGGATCGTTTCTTAGCTAAACATTCTGACTAAATCGGTAGAGAAACCTAACCTATGACTCATAAAATTATTCTTGATACCGATCCCGGTATCGATGATGCAATGGCGATTTTCTTCGCGTTCCAATCGCCAGACATCGAAGTATTAGGCCTTACCACTGTATTCGGTAACGTGCCGGTGGAAATGTCGGCTCGCAACGCATTAACACTGTGCGAAGTGGCGGGTAAAGACATTCCGGTAACCAAAGGTGTAGGCATGCCTTGGGTTGGCCCAGAATCGACTTACGCGCATTTTGTACACGGTGACGATGGCTTCGGCAATATCGACTTTCCTGCGTCTAACCGTGAACTCGACCCTCGTAGCTCGGCACAATTTATTGTAGATATGGCACGCCAGTATCCAGGCGAAGTTACCATTGTGGCTATTGGCCCATTGGGTAACTTAGCGCTAGCACTGCGTTTAGAGCCTGAATTGCCTAAGCTAATTAAAGGCGTGAGTATTATGGGTGGCGCTGCCTTTGTACGTGGTAATGTCACACCCGTTGCTGAAGCCAACATTTGGAACGACGCACACGCTGCCGACATCGTATTCTCGGCTGGCTGGAACGTTACCATGTTTGGCTTAGACGTGACTAACGCTGTGCCTTTCAGCCCTGCGTTTGTTGACATGCTAGAAGACAAAAACACCAAACTAGGTGGCTTTGTAAAGCAAGCATCTCAATTCTACTACGACTTTTATTCACAAAACCGCGAAGACCGTGTGTGTTTCTTCCACGACGCCTTCCCAATTGCGCATTTGTTGCAGCCTGAGTTATTTGAACTCACAGAAGGTCATGCCCGCGTAGGCACTGGCCCACTGGATCGCGGCCAAACCGTGGTTGCACCAGAGGGTACTACGCCAAGCCCATTGTGGACTGAAGCCCGTAAGATCCAGGTCGCAACTAAAGTAGACCACGCCAAACTTGAAGAATTATTTGTGCGCACCTATTCTCTTTAGTAACCCGTTTACTTAATTGAATGTGAAAAGAAACTGGGCCATGTCCCAGTTTCTTTATACAAGGTGAAAAACTCTTGCGTGCTGTGGATAAGCCACAATCAGAGGTATCACGACTCGCTGAGCTAGTTAGCTATCAGGTATTGGATACCGACGCAGAAAAAGAGTTTGATGCGATCACTGAGCTTGCTGCTCAGATATGCGATACGCCGATAGCACTTATCAGTCTTATCGATCACGATAGACAGGGGTTTATATCCAAAAAGGCCTGACGGTATCGGAAACATCAACTCAACTAAGGCAGCCCTCGCTACTCGTTAATTTAATTAGCGATTAGTGTATCTTTTCAACGAAGGCCTCTTAAATGCATGAGGCCTTCTTATTTTCGCAGTGGGTTTATTGAGTGCGAGAAGACTTAACAATCATTGCACGTTATACACGTAGCATCTGGTCACGATTCGGCAAGAAGACTCTGACGCTCATTAGAGTTCATTTCTTCTTGTCGTCATACTTGAAGGCCTATTAAAGTTCCTCGCTTCTCTTTTCCTCAATTATCATCCACTGAGCTCGCGTGCAGTTTTCAAGCAGTTCAAAGGCTTCAACTACTACACCTCGCCCTTGGACAAAAGCATGCCCTTGATTACTTTGCCGTTTACTCAAGGCTTCAAGCTTTTCTCTTGTTTCAGCACGGCCAGGATGATTCGACAAAAACACATCAATATTTTGTTCTTTTACTAATCGTTTCATCGCCATCGCGGATTCAGTATACGACTTGATACGTGGCACATCTGGGCCATAGTTGAGCCCAGTACCGCCCCACAACACAGCCCGATGTTTTTCGTTTCCGTCAACAACCGGAAAAATGACAGTTAAGGTACCTGGTGTATGGCCCGGCGTAACATAAAGTGATAGTTCAGTACCGTTAACGTTCAATTTTTCACCATCGTCTACCGCCACATCTCGGCTTGGCTTTTTACCCCAACGATAGCTGGCGAATTTATCGTTTTCGAGGTAATCCCACTCTACACTACTCATGACTATGCGCGGATTATATGTTGACTTGATAAGTTCAAACCCACCATAGTGGTCGCCATGGCCATGAGAAATAATAAGGTGAGATATGGGCTTGTTGCCCAATCCAAGCGCAAAGAGGCCATTAATTATGTACTGTTGAGCTTGCTCGTCATTATTCAATGCATCCACTAGAACAATGCTTTCACCCGTATCGATTGCCCAACTTGCAACGTTGCCTGCCCCCACGTAATAGAGGTTATCAAAGACCTGCTGGGGTGGTATTTGGCGCCGCCCCTTGCCTTTGCGGTCGGGCTTGCCTGCACTCTCGGCACGCTTAGGTCTTTCTCCTCGCTTTTCATCGAGTTTGAACATATCTCTGGGTGGAGCACTAATATCACAGAGGCTTGCCAAACCAGGAAAATGCATAGAGCTCTCTAGGCCGTTTCGGGCGTAATCCTGAGCGGTAAGCGAAGAGCTAGCAGTGCAACTAGCGCACACACAAACAGCCCATGTAATAACCGCTATTTTCAGAATGTCCAATTTAACCCTAGCCACAATCTTCTTCCGTCTTCAACGTACCCAAACTCTTCGTATCGCATTGTTTTATCAAATGCATTGTAGAGCCCCGTTTGCAATTTAATATTGCGCGTAAGCTTGGTGTTGTAACCTATGTCAAACAAACCGACCCCTGGGGATAAAATAGAACGTGAAGATACTGACGTTAGCGCCGTTTCTTCCCCTCTTACTGTCCATCTAGACCAAATTTCGCTTTCTTGAGATAGACGATATGTGGTGTTTAGCGTGAATAAATGTTTAGGCTGTTGAACTAAAGGTAGGCCTTCATTTGAACCTGTTTTTTGTTCTGAACGCGTGTAGCTGTATGCACCGTTAAATGACCAGTTCCCAACGTTATACTTTGCCGCGAACTCTGCACCGTACGATTCAGCTTCGTCAATATTGATATTATAGCGGTCAGTTTCATCTAAACAGACTGATAGTTCACATGATGCGATGGCAATTTTATCATCGAAATCATTATGGAAGACGGTAAGGCTGTACTCCAAGCCCGCATCACCCGAATAGTAAAGCGCAAGCTCTTTGTTTAACGTAGTTTCGGGTGACAAGTCCGGATTCCCGTAAACATCTCCCCCTCGGCTTTCTTGAATCCATCCATCAGCCATTTCTCGAAGTTCAGGTGTACGATAGCCGGTAGAGACACCACCTTTCACTACCCAATTATCATTGAGGTTGTACACCGCATATGCACGAGGGCTAACTTGGGAACTAAACTGTTCATTGTCATCAAGACGAATACCTAGCGTGAAGGCCAAACTATCGTTAACACGCCATTCATCTTCGCCATATAAAGACCATTGACTGTTTTCAATATTGGTCGCCTCGCCACCGTTTGTATCAAAATCATCTAGTGACTCTTCAAGAAACTCTGTGCCAACCGTAAGCATGTGGCTATCGCTGGCAGCCCAAGACCATTGAGAATTGAAGACCAGATTATTAATAGTGATATCTCGCCCTACATTTTCAACCGACTCTTGCTGAATGTAACTTCGAGCCGTCACATCATCATACTTTCCCTCGTGAGTCAGCGCATAAGAATGTCTCTCGCTTTCAGTCTCTGCTAAAGAATTTCTTTCTGGCAACGACTTACCAGGCGTAGATGTGCGTGTCTGATCTTGGAAGATGTACTCGAACGTGAGTGTATCTGTGGTATTTGGTGTTAAGTGAAACGCTGTACGAATGTTGCTCAGATCTTTTTCTGCATAGCCTCGTTCAATATCGTCCTCTTCTCGCTTTTGATAAAGGCCGCTGGCTGTAATGCTCAATAAATTCTCGATTAACGGCCCAGAAAATGCCAGCTGAACTTGACTATCTGAGCCACTGTCTGAATTTTCTTGAATTTTTGTTTCTGCGCGAAGGTTACCACTCCATTTTCTGAAGTTTTTTCGCGTAATGATATTGATTACCCCACCCATTGCGTCTGAACCATACAAGGTGGACATTGGCCCGCGAACAATTTCAATACGCTCTATACTGTCCAATGGCGGCAACCAATCTTGTTCATACCCGCCGCTGCCATTTGGCTGGGATTCTCTACCTGTTTGTTTTTTTCCATCAACAAGTATAGATGTATATTGTGCAGGTAGGCCTCGAACGCTGATGTCTTGTCGGTATCCACCACCAGTTACAGTAACCCCCGGCACGTCTCGAAGTGCGTCTGTGATATCTTTGTAAGCTCGCTGCGCCAGTTGTTTTCTATCGATGACGCTCACTGACGCGGGAGCTTGAGACAAAAGTTGCTCAAAGCCAGAGGCTGTAACAGTGATGCTCTCTACTTGGTTTTGTTCCGTAGTTTGCTCCATGGATTGGGCAAACAGATTAGAAGAAAAAATAGAACACAACGACATTGTCAGTAAAGTGGGTGAAAAACGCATACTTAATCGATTAAAATAGAACAATGCACCAATGATAATTATTATCATTTTAATGTAAACTGTGATTTCGTTTTTTTATACTATTGTCGATGCAATTTGCTTCAATGCATGTGATTAAGATGAAAACACACTTTACAATAGTAATCGTATTTGGGCATATTTTAATCAAACAAGATATTCAGACTGCGTTAAAGCACGTTTTTGCATAGGGATTTCGTATGATTACTGTGGTTTTTAATCAAAAAGGTGGGGTGGGTAAATCAACGATTAGTACCAATTTAGCCGCACAGAGCGCAAAGTTAGGTCACAAAACGTTATTGGTAGACCTAGATGCGCAAGGTAACAGTAGTTACTACGCGGGGTTTAACGCCAACGAAAAAAGCCTTTCTGTTGCTGATATGTTTAAGCAAGTGGTGGGGATATTCAGAACGGCTAAAAAACCTATTGAGTTTGTTCATCCAACCCCTTTTGAAAACCTTTACGTGATGCCGTCCTAACCAGCCTTGGCTGACGTAGAGCGGGAGCTCGAATCACGATACAAAATTTTTAAACTTAAAGACGCGTTAAAGGAGTTAAAAGACGAATTCGACAACATTTTTATCGACACGCCTCCTAATTTTAATTTTTATTCTAAAGCGGCACTTATTGCTGCTGATGGCTTTTGCATCCCCTTTGATTGCGACGACTTCTCGGCACAGGCGATTGAGCGTTTACTTGAAAATGCAATGGAACTAAAAGAAGACCACAACCCTGAACTGCGTTTGTTGGGTATTGTTGTCAATCAATTCAATAGCCAAGCAAAGCTTCCAAGAGAGTTAATTGAGACACTTAAGTAGCAAGATTTGCCAGTGTTAGAAAGTTATATAAGTGCCACGGTAAAAGTGAAAGAGTCTCACTCTAAGCGAATGCCGCTGCCTTTCTACTTACCAAAATTGTGTTCACAAAATTGTGCTAAGTTTTCCTGAATTTTGGTTTCCGAACGAAGGTTGCCGCTCCACTTTCTATAATTCTTCCGCGTTATTATATTAATCACACCGTCCATTGCATCTGAACCATACAATGTAGACATAGCCCCGCGTACAACTTCAATACACTGGATACTGTCTAGCCGGGGTAACAAGTCTTGTTCATAGTCTCCGCTGCCATTCGGATGCGACTCCCTGCCGCTCTGCTTTTGCCATCAACTAGAATAGAAGTTTCCTTTGCAGATAAACCGCGTACGCTGATGTCCTGACGGTATCCGTCACCTACTTCGCTTTCGTTTGCGGTACCTTAACTTGATAACCACTTTATGGCTTAAGGGGGTTAGATAAGGACAATAGTTGTGACTTTATTTCGCCTCTCAAATGTGTTGGTGTATCGATTAAAACTTCCTCAATAAAACTCGGTGTTTTATATAAATCAATCAACTTATCGTTAACTTTAGCTAACCATTCACGGCTTTCTTTTGTTCGGTTGCATAATATGTAGCTACTCGTATAGCGTTCATTCCCTTCAATTTCATAAGCTCGAAGCTTTGAAATATTTTTATTTCGCAATTCAGAAGAAAACATCAACGCGTAGTCAATTTTTCTATGATTTAATATATCGAAAACAGGGTTGTCGGATTCACCTAGCGCAATTTTATATATTTGGTGCGACCGGAGTTTTTTTATTTCGTTATCCAAAAAATCTCCATAACTAATTCCACTTACTAGCAACAATGAATTTTTTTCATCAGCTGCCATCAGCTTTTGTAAACTTGAAATTTTCCCACTCTTGTTAAGAAAAGATTTATCTAACATTGCATCTGAACGCTTTTGGAACAAAAAGACAGAGGGGAGTATCGCGACAGGCAAAGAGTACAGGTAATCATGCACTCTTTCATTGTTTTTTCTTGCAAATAGTAGACATGATGCTTCTTCACGAGTTTTTATATATTTCAGTGCACGTGTGAATGGCACTATATCTAAATCATAGGTATTAAACATCGAACGCAGCAAGGTCTGATAGCTATCCCCACTAGAAGATATGTTCAACCGATTTGTTTTGTAACTGGAGTCACTAGAATACAGATGAACATTCGAGTATACAGAAGAGCAATAGAAGTAAAGTAATAATACAAGATAGCCAGATAGTCTTAACAACGATTTAACCTCACGCAAAACAACTTAATCATTTTTGTCATTAAAGTATAATTTAAAAAAAATCTATCGAATATACTTGATTTTAAATGGATTCCAATTTCAATCACTGACTAGTGCAAATCATGAACAACTCTTTCGCTTACCAACAAACTCCTCATCGATAGTTTGCTGTCTATATTTACTTTGCTCAAGTCAACCTGACTCTGTTGCGAATAACAGTATAGTAAAGCGTGTCTTCAATATTGGCTGTTGCTAAACCACCGATATCATCATGCTCTTCCGCTTCATCACTTGCGAGTGTTTAAGCTAATATCGACTTTGTCTGCCTTGAGTAGGCTTATACGGGTAAACTGACCTGTGGCTTAGTGAGGCCTTTGGGAGTAATAAGATCTTAATTATCTCGTTGAATCGCCACTACTAACCTAAACAGTTCCCAGTCGTTGAAC
The DNA here is from genome assembly GCF_056161325.1 of Alteromonas sp. ABE4_545. Lineage (NCBI taxonomy): Bacteria > Pseudomonadati > Pseudomonadota > Gammaproteobacteria > Alteromonadales > Alteromonadaceae > Alteromonas > Alteromonas sp. ABE4_545. The sequence continues at coordinate 14,167 of NZ_JBSWYY010000011.1, read as the reverse complement.
ATGGCGTTTTTCATACTCTACTGGTGACAGTAAATTATTGGAACCATGTTTGCGTTTGCAGTTATAAAACATTTCGATGTAATCGAATATGTCAGCACGAGCATCATCTCTGGTTGAGTAGATTTTCTTTTTGATTCTTTCTCACTTCAGTAGCTACATTGACCAACCGATATCCTCTCGGGAGTACAAGTCCACGATCAACGAATTGTTTGACCGCGTCAATTTTGAACTCTTCAGGGTAGCGTTTACCGCTAGCGCATATCTTACAGCCTGAGATTTTTAAACTCACAGAAGGTCATGCCCGCGTAGGTACTGGCCTACTGGATCGCGGCCAAACTTGAAGCCTTGTTTATTGAAACATACTCTTTGTAATCAAACAGGCATCCTGTGTTATTACAAAAAACCGAGCTCATGCTCGTTTTTTTTATCAGTGTGCTCTCGGCTCAATTACAATGATTAATCTCAAGAATGGTTAAAATTATGCACAAGCCTATTGATAAAATTGAGATCATACGTATTCTCAACCTCTAATTTGGACACAACACCCTGCCACTGTGACACCATTAGCGCAAAGACAAACATTGAGACGCCAATTCCGCGCGGCTCGCCGGGCACTTTCAAGCCAGCAACAAGCGGCTGCTAGTCGCGCGCTGGTAGAACAATTCACCGCATTGCCGATCACTCCTTCTCGGGTTGCCGTTTACTTAAGCAACGATGGCGAGGTTGATCTCACCCCACTGATTAGCATGTTGTGGCAACGAGGTATTAGTACGAGTTTGCCGGTGATTCACCCCTTTAGCGACCAACATTTGTTGTTTTTAGATTATCAACCTAATACCCCCATGACCGAAAATCGTTTTGGCATTGCCGAACCCGCGCTATCGTGCCCTGCTATTCGGCTACTGGCAGAGCACGATGCTATTTTGTTGCCGCTGGTTGGGTTTGATATTCACGGGAACCGTTTAGGGATGGGTGGTGGCTTTTATGACCGCACGTTAGCCCAAACATCGCTCCTTGGGGTTAACAAACCAGTACTGGTGGGTGTGGCTCATGATTGTCAGCAAGCAGACACGTTACCAGCCCAATCTTGGGATATTCCATTAGATATAATGATAACGCCTACAAAAGTCATACAGCCTTCGTATGATAATGCGTTAAAATAGTCATACAAATTTGAGGGAAACGCCATGGATCAGAACGCAAAGAAACAGGCCGTTGGCCTAGCCGCCATTAAATATGTTGAGCCAGACACCATTGTTGGCGTCGGTACAGGGTCAACGGTGAACTACTTTATTGATGCACTCGCAACAGTGAAAGACAAAATCACTGGTGCCGTATCCAGTTCAGTGGCATCAACAGAACGCCTAAAAGCGCTGGGTATTGAAGTGTTTGAGTTAAACGAAGTGGATAGCTTGTCGATTTACGTTGATGGCGCCGACGAAGTCACCGAACACAAACACATGATAAAAGGCGGTGGTGCAGCATTAACCCAAGAGAAAATTGTGTCTGCGGTAGCCAAAAAGTTTGTTTGTATTGTCGACGATACCAAAACGGTGCCGGTATTGGGTAAGTTTCCGTTACCGGTAGAAGTTATTCCTATGGCGCGCTCTTATGTCGCCCGCGAGTTAGTGAAACTGGGAGGCGACCCTGTCTATCGCGAAGGTGTAAAGACCGACAACGGCAATGTGATCCTCGATGTACACAATTTGAAAATTCTTAATCCACGCGAGCTTGAACAATCAATCAACAATATACCCGGTGTTGTGACCAATGGTATATTTGCTATGCGTGGAGCCGACATTGTGCTGGTAGCAACGAATGACGGTGTTGAAACAAAATAATACATACCCCGCGCTGAGATAATCTCAGCGCTTTTTTATGGCGAATGTATCGCCAACCAATAGCATAATAACGAGAACGGATTCCCTCAGACAGAAAATGAACAAAACGCTTTTCAGCAATGGGAACTTTTGTTATTTTACCCGTATAGACGTCCAGATGTCTTTTTAAAACCTACTATTTGAGATGCGAGGCAATGAGTAAATATTCACTTCCAAAGGATAAGATCCGTATTGTTCTGCTTGAAGGCGTACACAAAAGTGCGGTAGAAACCCTACAGAGTAACGGTTACACCAACATTGAGTACCTAAAAACCTCATTGCCGGAATCCGAACTGATTGAAAAAGTGAAAGATGCTCACTTTATTGGTATTCGTTCACGTACACATATCACCGAAAAAGTAGTGGAAGCGGCAACCAAACTCGTGGCTATTGGCTGTTTCTGTATTGGTACTAACCAAGTTGATTTAAAAGCTACACAAGCTCGCGGCATCCCTGTATTCAACGCTCCTTTCTCTAACACACGTTCAGTGGCTGAGTTGGTGTTGGGCCAAATTATCCTTCTTTTACGTGGCGTGCCGCAGAAAAATGCCAAAGCGCATCGTGGCGAATGGGAAAAGAGCGCGGTTGGCTCGGTAGAGGCCCGTGGTAAAACCTTAGGTATTATTGGTTATGGCCACATTGGTACGCAGCTGAGTATTCTTGCAGAACACTTGGGTATGCGAGTGAAGTTCTACGATATCGAAGACAAGTTGGTATTGGGTAACTCATCGCAAGTGAAGACCATGGAAGAGCTGTTAAACGTGTCTGACGTGATTTCACTTCACGTGCCAGAAACGGCGCAAACGCAAAACCTGATTGGTGAGAAAGAACTGTCTCAAATGAAAAAAGGCGCAGTGTTGATCAATGCTTCTCGCGGTACGGTTATCGACATTGATGCGCTAGTGAATGCACTTGAATCTGAACATTTGAGCGGTGCGGCAATTGACGTATTCCCTGTTGAGCCTAAGTCGAATGACGAAGAGTTTGTTTCGCCGTTACGCAAGTTCGACAATGTGTTCCTCACACCACACGTAGGTGGTAGTACTCAAGAAGCACAAGAAAACATTGGTATTGAAGTAGCGGGTAAAATGGCGAAGTACAGCGACAATGGCTCTACGTTGTCGGCAGTAAACTTCCCAGAAGTTTCTTTACCTGACCACCCTGGCCGTTCGCGTTTGCTCCACATTCACGAAAACCGCCCAGGCGTACTAACTCAAATTAACCAAACGTTTGCTGAAAAAGGCATTAACATCGAAGCTCAGTACCTACAAACCAGTGCTGATATTGGTTATGTGGTTGTTGATGTTGAAGCAGACAAAGCCAACGAAGGCTTGGTACAGCTACAACAAATTGACGGCACTATAAAAGCACGCTTATTAAAATAAGCGCTGAGAAAGACAAAAAAAGCGGCTTTTGAAGCCGCTTTTTTGTTTGATAAAACAGAATCTTAGAAGAACGTATAAACTAGCGTTACTGCTGTTTCTGTATCTAGTTTGTCTACGCCTTCATCAACGTTTGAGTTGTGGTCAAGTTGAATAGAAAGCTTCATCGACAATGAACCACTGATCGACGCGCTCAATGCAGTTTCAGAACGAGATTTAGTGTTCTCAGAACCGATTTCCGTACTCATTGTTTGGGTAAATTTAGCTGTATCAGAAATTTTCCAACGGTAGCCCAACGACGCACGCAAAATCGCACTGTTTTGCTCTACGCCTTCTTGTGTTTCGGCAAACGAGTAACCCGGACCCACACTGTATTCAAATGCTGTACGCTTGTCTTCCCATACTTTCTGCGACCAACCTGCCGCCACTGTCGCTTGATAATCGAAGTTGCTCTGACGGTCATCTTCGTACGAGGTAAAGCCGAACAAACGATTCTTAGGGTTGCTCAACTTGTAGTTCGCCTGGCCTGACGCAAAGAACTTCTGCGCTGACGTTGTTTCTACTTCATTACCTTCGTCATCTTCTGTGGTTTCTTGTTTATACAAACCATTGATGATGAAATCGTTACTCCAGTTATCTAATTCTTGGTGAGCTGTTAAGCCTGCACTCATAGATTCAGTTTCAGTGTTACCTGTAGTCACAATTAAACCGAACTCGCCGTCCATAGTGAAAGGCTTCATTTCATCTTGCGCTAACGCACTTCCAGAGGCCGTTAACAACGCCGCTACCAACAATTTTTTCATGTCACATCCTACTCTTGGTCCCATTTCCTCAAACAGCAGTTTATCGAGTGATAAAGGCGCCCCTGTTTGAGCCCGTGTCGTACACTGATGAGCATACGACACTTTATAAACGCAATGCGCTTAATCCTGTGTGCATTGCTCATACAGTTTTCAACACCGATTATAGCGATTTAGAAAAAACTGTATACCAATGCAACGGTTGTTTCTGTACTTATCGATTCATTTTCGTCGGTATCATTGCTGTTGTGGATCATAATGAAGGATAACTTCAAACCCAACGACTCAATGATATTAGCCGACAATGAGGTTTCGAAGCGTGACTTGGTATTTTCGTCACCCGCTTCGGTACTGATAAACTGGCGCACCCGTGCGCCGGTTTCCCACTCATATCGATATTCCATCGATGCGCGAACAATCAGCCCATCGAGGCTGTCTTCATTTTCCCCTGAATCCAATTGGGCAAAACCCCAACCTGGACCGATGCTATATCTGAATTCACTGTTCGCATCATGCCATAGCAATTGTGACCAACCCGCCGCAATAGAGGCTTGAAAGTCATATCCGCTAAACTGATCATCTTCATAGTCACCAAACATGAACATGCGTTTGTCTGGTGAATGTAACTTGTAATCAAATTGCGCAGAACCGTAAAAACGCTGAGCCGTCACTTCGCTGTGAGTGCCGTCACCCTCGTCGTCTGCAACTTCACTTTGCTTATAAAGCATTTCAGCGAGGTATTGATTACTCCAATTTTTTGTATCGTGTTGTGATGTTATGGCACCTTTAAACGAGTTAGCGTCGGTATTGCCGGTAGACACCAGCACCCCTAACTCTCCGTCGAGTTTGAACGCTTTTTTATTTTCGTTATCACTGTCAAAATCGGCACTGTAGAGTGTATCGATTAAATCTCTGGTGGCTGCCGATGCATGCTCTACACCACCAACAAACAAAATCGATACCACCACACCTTTTAGTACGGTTGTATACTGCATAAAATAATCTTTGTTAGCACACATGAGGTCGCCGAATACTCTGGCTCCCCGATTTATAATATCAATGCGGCGACTTTTGCTGTTTCCTTGTTAGCAAATTCCACCGCATTACCTATGGATTCTCCGTCCAAATTTAATAATGCAGATACGTCCTTGTTAACGAGTTCAAGTGAAGCATACTTGTCTTTGTTGTGCTGTTTTATTGTCACTCGCATCGCTATAGACAAAATAGCAATGTCGGTGTCGGAACAGGCTTTATTGTTATCGTGAAGATACTTTACCGGAAAAAACAACGGCATTGGCAATTTCCAATGCTCCATGATCGTACCGCTACAAAGCGCAAAGGTAAAACCAAAATGTCGTTGTTGACGCTCCCAAGGCAAACTTTCTGATTTATCGAGTATGTATCCTTCATACGCCTTAGGATTACACTTAGCAACAATGAGTTCGCTTAAGTTTTGTAAAATTCCCATGACGAAAAAACGTTCACTGCCACGAATACGATGCTGCTTAGCTAAATGACGTGCCACCATGCCGCAGTAAATAGACCCTTGCCAATGGCGATCCAACTTAACTAAATTGGTATCAAAGTGCTTGAACGCACTGTTGGCAGTTTCTGCCATGACCAAATTATATAACGCCTCTCCGCCAATCACACTCACTGCCTTGCTAATAGATTCAACCTGAGACGGGAATCGAAACAATGAGGAATTAGCCAAACGTAACATTTTAGCCGTAAGGGAAGGATCTAGGCTGATTAACTGGGCGATATCATCGGCATCAGTGCGATAATCATCAAGCATATTTCGAATACGAATGCACACATCAGGCAGTGTGAAAGACTTCGTTGCAAAATTGACGTATTCGTTTAAATTCATTTTATCAGGCTCGACCAGTTGTTCCGCCGCTATTATAACAAGCTAGGCCAAAATAACAGGTGTTTTAGTCCAATTGCTTATGTTTCATTGTTATTTGAAAAAAGATCAGCCTGAACAGCATCTTCTTTAGGTGCTGGATTAGATTGCTGTCTCGCTCGTCGAAGGGCATTTTGTTTGCGTCGATGACACGCCGCAATCACTTTTCGCCGTGTACCGTCGTCTATTTTTAACCAATACAACCGCTCTTCCCGACTTCGGTAGCAGCCCAAACAATAACCCTTGGGGCCGCTTTCGCATACACCAATGCACGGGCTTGGAATATCAAAAAATTCCAATTGGCTAGGCGTTGTGTGTGCATCGGCCATAATTTGACTATTGATTTACAGGGGTTTCATTAGGTTAGACCCGAAAGCTGGCACAGTAAACCACTAATCAATAACAAAACCCGCTAGCCCATGCTTGTACACTAATAAAATACAGGCATAAAAAAAGCGAGGTAACTACCTCGCTTTTCAAAACTTAGGTCAGTAATAAATTACTTTTTCTTCGCTTTAGGGTTAGGCAAATCAGTAATGCTGCCTTCGAAGATTTCACAAGCCAAACCAATTGACTCGTTCAATGTTGGGTGAGCGTGGATAGTTAAGCCCACATCTTCTGCATCTGCACCCATTTCGATAGCAAGGCCAATTTCACCTAGCATTTCACCAGCGTTAGTACCAACCATTGCACCGCCGATTACGCGACCAGAATCTTTTTCGAAGATCATCTTCGTCAATCCGTCAGTTGCGTCAGATGCGATTGCACGACCAGAAGCCGCCCAAGGGAATGTTGCTGTTTCGTAAGCAATACCTTGCTCTTTCGCTTCTTTCTCAGTAACACCAACCCAAGCCACTTCTGGCTCAGTGTAAGCAACTGAAGGAATGCAACGCGGGTCAAAGAAGTGTTTCTTACCAGCAATAACTTCGGCAGCAACATGACCTTCATGTACCGCTTTGTGAGCAAGCATAGGCTGGCCAACCAAGTCACCAATTGCATAAATGTTAGCAACGTTGGTTTTCATTTGCTTATCAACGCTGATAAAGCCACGCTCATCAACATTTACACCCGCTTTATCAGCGGCAATCAATGCACCGTTTGGCTTACGGCCAACTGCAACCAATACTTTGTCGTAACGCACTGCTTCAGAAGGAGCATTTTTACCTTCAAAAGACACGTACAAGCCGTCGTCTTTTGCTTCAACGCCTGTCACTTTTGTTTCAAGCATTACGTTGAATTTTTCTTTGTACGACTTCATGAACACTTTCATCAAGTCTTTGTCAGCAGCAGGGATCAACTGGTCTAGAAATTCAACCACGTCAATTTTCGAGCCTAGTGCTTCGTATACGGTTCCCATTTCAAGACCGATAATACCACCACCTAGTACCAACATTTTCTCTGGAATGTCTTTCATTTCCAAAGCGCCTGTTGAGTCGATCACGCGGTCGTCTTTAGGGATGAAAGGCAATGATACAGGCTCAGAACCCGCAGCAATAATTGCGTTGTCAAAAGTAATGGTTGTTTTACCGTCTTTGCCTTCCACTTCAAGAGTGTTAGCGCCAGTAAATTTACCGTAGCCTTGTACATGCTTAACTTTACGCATTTTAGACATGCCAGCCAAACCTTTGGTTAGCTGACCAACAACACCGTCTTTGTATGCGCGGATTTTGTCTAAATCGATTTTAGGTTCGCCAAATTCAACACCGTGTGATGCAAGGTGCTTGGCTTCTTTCATAACCTTGGCCACGTGTAGTAGTGCTTTTGAAGGGATACAACCTACATTCAAACAAACACCACCTAGGGTTTCTCTGGCATCTACAAGAATGGTTTCGATGCCCAAGTCGGCAGCGCGGAATGCAGCAGAATAGCCGCCAGGGCCGGCGCCTAGTACCACTAACTGAGTTTTAATTTCGCTCATTGTGACCTCAAATCTGTCCTATTTTTCAATAATATGCGTAGAGTGAGATGGGAGCGATTTTCATAATATCAAGCAAAATCGCTATCATCTTTTTCATCAGGAGCGCGAGGGTACCAGCGCTCCTGAATCGTTTTTACAGCAACATTTGGCGCAAATCGCCAAGTACGTTACTCAAGTGTACAGCAAAGCGCGCAGCAAGGGCACCGTCAATAACACGATGGTCGTATGACAATGACAATGGCAGTGTTAGGCGCGGTTCAAATTCCTTGCCGTTCCACTTAGGCTTTATCTCGCTCTTAGACACACCGAGAATAGCAACTTCTGGTGCATTAACGATTGGTGTAAAGGCTGTACCGCCTATTCCACCAAGGCTAGAGATAGTAAAACATCCACCTTGCATATCAGCAGCTTTTAGCTTGCCATCGCGAGCTTTCACACTGATTTCCATCAATTCTTTTGATAGTTCCATGATGCCTTTCTGATCAACATCACGTACTACAGGTACAACCAAACCATTCGGGGTATCAACAGCAATACCGATATGGAAGTACTTTTTCAAAATCAATGATTCACCGTCAGCAGACAATGATGAATTAAATGTTGGATACGCTTTAAGTGCATCAGCAACGGCTTTCATCATAAACACAAGTGGTGTAATTTTTACGCCCAACTTACGTTTTTCTGCGATTTGGTTTTGTTCCTTACGGAACGCTTCCATATCGGTAATATCAGCATCTTCAAATTGAGTAACATGCGGGATCGTTACCCAGTTGCGGTGCAAGTTAGGGCCAGAAATCTTCTGGATGCGAGTAAGCGGCTTCTCTTCAATTTCACCAAATTTAGCAAAATCAACTTTTGGTGCCGCAATAACTTGTAAGCCACCTTCACCTTTACCAACGCTTGAACTAGCCGTCGCTTTAGGACGTGACAATTCATATTTTACGTAAGATTGAATATCTTCTTTCAGAATTCGACCTTTAGCGCCAGAACCCGAAACCTGTGTTAGATCAACACCAAACTCACGCGCTAAGCGACGTACCGAAGGCGACGCATGTACTTTACCTGTTTTAGGCTTTTCACCTGCAGACGGGTGATGCGGTACAGGCGGCGGCTTAGGCGTGTCAGCAGGCGCTGGCGCAGCTGCTGGAGCAGGCTTAGCTTCTGCTGGTGCCGCAGCTGGCTGGGCAGGTGCTGCACCTTTAATTTTCAGCATCAAGACTTTTGAGCCCATTGATACTTTGTCGCCTTGCTTCACCAACAACTTGGTAATAGTACCGGCTTTTGGTGCAGGCACATCCATAGTTGCTTTGTCAGTTTCAAGCGTGATCAAGCCGTCTTCTACGTCAACGGTATCACCTTCGGCAACCAATACTTCAATAACGTCAACATCACTCGCGTCGCCGATATCAGGCACGGTTACTTCAATTTCTTCTTCCACTGCAGCAGATGTTGCCACTGGCGCTTCTGCTGCTGGCGCAGGAGCTTCAGCAGCAGGAGCCGCTTCGCTTGCTGCACCGGCAACTTCAAGCGTTAATACCAATGAACCTTCGCTAACTTTATCACCCTCTTTCACGGCTAAGCTTACCACTTTGCCCGCTTCTGGAGCTGGTACGTCCATGGTTGCTTTGTCAGTTTCAAGTGTGATCAACCCGTCTTCAACGTCAACAGTATCGCCTTCAGCAACGAGTACTTCGATAACGTCAACATCGGCGGCGTCGCCGATATCAGGTACTTTAACTTCAATGGTTTTAGTGCCGCCCGTTGCTGCAGGAGCTGAAGCTGGGGCAGCTGCTGGAGCTGGCTCTGGCTTAGTTTCAGCAGCAGGGGCTGGCGCAGCTTCTGCCGCAGGTGCTTGGGCAGCACCGGCAGCTTCAAGCTTGGCAAGCAAGTCGTCTTGCTTAATCTTGTCACCAACGTTCACACATAATTCTTTTACTGTACCAGCGAAAGGTGCAGGAATATCCATGCTCGCTTTGTCACTTTCTACCGTAACAAGCGCATCTTCCGCATCAACACTATCGCCAACGGCGACACAAAGCTCAATGACTTCAACTTCGTCGTCACCGATATCGGGTACAAGTACTTCTTTAATGTCAGACATATTGAGAATCTCCCTGCACTTATGCGTATAGTGGGTTTACTTTTTCTGGGTCAATACCCAAATCTTTCATCGCTTTCGCTAGTGTTTTAGCGTCAAGCTCACCGGCTTTGTACAACTCGTAAAGTGATGCGTAAACCACTGAGTTTGCATCCACTTCAAAGTGGCGGCGTAGGTTTTCACGGCTGTCAGAACGACCGAAGCCATCTGTACCCAATACGCGATAAGCGCCTGGTACAAAACCACGTACTTGATCGGCGTAGTTTTTGATGTAGTCAGTGGCAACGATAGTCGGGCCGTCATTGCCTTCAGACAATACTTTAGTGATGTAAGGTACTTTGCTGTCAGCTTCTGGGTGAAGCATGTTGTAACGCTCACAATCCAAACCGTCACGCGCCAATTCGTTGAACGAAGGTACGCTGTACACTTCAGAAGCAACGCCGTATTCATCTTTCAAGATGGTAGCAGCTTGGCGAACTTGCTGTAGGATGGTACCTGAACCAAGCAATTTCACTTGCTTCTTGCTGTTGGCCGCGCCAACTTTGTCTAGCAAGTAAATACCTTTGATGATGCCTTCTTCACAACCCGCAGGCATTTCTGGCTGCGCGTAGTTTTCGTTCATCACTGTGAGGTAGTAGAACACGTTTTCTTGATCTTCAAGCATACGGCGTAAACCGTCTTGAACAATCACGGCAACTTCGTAACCGTATGTAGGGTCGTAGCTCACACAGTTAGGAATTAACGCTGCTTGTGTATGGCTGTGACCGTCTTGGTGCTGTAGACCTTCACCGTTCAAGGTTGTACGGCCAGCTGTACCACCGACAAGGAAACCGCGACATTGGCTGTCACCGGCTGCCCATGCCAAGTCACCAACACGTTGGAAACCAAACATTGAGTAGTAGATGTAGAACGGAACCATTGGCAAATCGTTAGTGCTGTACGACGTACCCGCCGCCAACCAAGACGCCATTGCACCTAATTCGTTGATACCTTCCTGAAGTACCTGACCTTTTTGGTCTTCACGGTAGTAAGCCACTTGGTCTGAGTCTTGTGGTTCATACTTCTGGCCCTGGCTAGAGTAAATACCCACTTGACGGAACAAGCCTTCCATACCAAACGTACGCGCTTCGTCAGGAATAATTGGCACAATACGCTTACCAATTTGCTTGTCTTTCAACAACGCAGTAAGTACACGTACAAACGCCATTGTGGTTGAGATTTCGCGGTCGCCAGAACCCTTTGTTACCGCTTCAAAGGCTTTTAGCTGTGGAGCTGGTAGTTCGTCAGACGTTTTCGCAATACGACGAGGCATGTAGCCTTTAAGTGCTTCACGACGCTCGCGGATGTACTTCATCTCTTCACTGTCTTCGTCAAACTTGTAGTATGGCAAGTCAGTAAGTGCTTCGTCAGAAACAGGAATATTGAAACGGTCGCGGTAATGTTTAATTGCATCCAAGTCCATTTTCTTAACTTGGTGCGCAATGTTTTTACCTTCACCCGCAGAACCCATGCCGTAACCTTTAACAGTTTTAGCAAGGATTACTTGTGGACGGCCTTCTGTTTTCACTGCGCGATCGTATGCAGCGTAAACTTTAACTGGATCGTGACCACCACGGTTCAAGCGCCAGATGTCTTCGTCAGACATGTTGCCAACCATTTCTTTCAGCTCTGGGTATTTGCCGAAGAAGTTTTCACGCGTGTAGTTACCGCCTTTCGCTTTGTAGTTCTGATACTCACCATCAACGGTTTCGTTCATCACTTGCAGTAGTTTACCAGACGTATCGCGAGCCAATAGTGGGTCCCAATAACGACCCCAGATAACTTTGATCACTTCCCAGCCTGCGCCGCGGAACGTGCCTTCAAGTTCTTGGATAATCTTACCGTTACCACGTACAGGACCGTCAAGACGCTGTAGGTTACAGTTAACAACAAACGTTAGGTTGTCTAGCCCTTCACGAGACGCAAGACCGATTGCACCCAAGCTTTCTGGCTCATCAATTTCACCATCACCTAGGAAGCACCAAACGCGCTGATTAGAACAATCTTTCAAACCGCGGTTGGTTAAGTATTTCAAGAAGCGAGCTGTGTAGATCGCTTGCATTGGACCCAAGCCCATAGAAACCGTAGGGAACTGCCAGAAGTCAGGCATCAATTTCGGGTGCGGGTAAGAAGATAGGCCTTCACCGCCCACTTCTTGGCGGAACATATCGAGTTGGTCTTCGCTTAGACGACCTTCAATGTATGCACGCGAGTAAATACCAGGTGCCACGTGGCCCTGATAGAAAATAAAGTCGCCACCGTCTTGGTCGTTTGGTGCACGCCAGAAGTGGTTAAAGCCCACATCATAAAGCATTGCAGATGACGCGAAGCTAGAAATATGACCGCCAAGCTCTAGGTTCTTCTTAGAGCCGCGCAATACCATCATCAAGGCATTCCAACGCAATGCGTTGCGAATTTTGCCTTCCATGGTTTGGTCGCCAGGCATTTGAGGCTCTTGGCCAGGAGGAATTGTGTTGATGTAAGCGGTGGTTGCGTCGTAAGGCAAATGTGCACCACTTCTGCGTGCTTTTTCAATTAACGACTCAAGTAAAAAGTGAGCCCTTTCTACGCCTTCTTCTTCAAGAACCGACTCAAGCGATTCGAGCCATTCCTGCGTTTCTTGAGGGTCCACATCTTGGTGCAACATATCAGTCATGGTGCCATCCTATTGTTACTTATATAGAAACACATCCAGTCACCGCCATTGGTGATGGATGAATACCTAGATTTCAGTTGTATTTTCAGTAGAAGAGTTAACCACTCGCCTCTTCTACTATTCGCAACGCAACCAGCTACCTGGTTACATCAATTACTGCATGGCTTTCGCCACTAAATCTCAAGGCGTCGTAATGCGCGTTGCATTTTGCTGTCGCGCTGATTGACCGCCAATAAGGTTTTTTCAATAAAGGCCAAGTGTTGATAACACTCTTGCCTTGCTGCCTCTGGGTCACGTGATGCTATAGCTTGTACAATTACCTTGCGCTGTTTGGCGATATCTTCGAGTACATCGGTATGCAGAGCTAACATATCTAAGTTTTTTTCAATGTTATCTACCAGCATGGCTTGCATCGTCGACATCACATGCAACAGCACCATATTGTGCGAAGCCCGGGTCATGATGATGTAAAACTCGCCTAATGCTTCTGCAAGGGCTCGTTTACTATCAGCCTTCTTAGGCTCGGGTAACTTTGCTAATGCATCTTGTAACGCAATATAGTCTTCTGGTTGACCTCGGAGTGCGGCGTAGTACGCTGCCATTCCTTCTAGCGCATGGCGAAATTCCAACAGGTCGAACTGAGTTTCAGGTCGACGATGGATTAATGCCATCAAGGGGTCTGTCATTGCCGCATTCAAATTGCGACTAATGAAAGTACCACCACCTTGCTTTCGCTCAATTAGCCCACGAGCTTGTAAGTTCCCTATCGCTTCTCTTAAAGAAGGTCGAGATACTTCAAACTCCGCAGCCAATTCTCGCTCTGGTGGGAGTTGTTGGCCTGCCAAAAGAGAACCGTCTAGAATCATAGATTCCAGCTGCTCTGTAATGACGTCCGATAACTTTTTTCTGCCTTGCCTCATTGCAAGCAATTCCTGAGCGCACATCAACTGTTAACTTTTTGTTGCCAGCCGACGCAATGGTCATACCAATTTACCTATACTACCAGTTTAGGACAGAACATGGTCGAGGTAAATAGTGATCATAACCTCGATTGATAGGGATCAAGAGGCGGTTGCTTTTACTACTTGAAAAATATAGGAAAGATTGAGGTAAATTCACTGGTCTGACGAGAAACCAAATGTGAAAAAATTGCTTACTAATCAAACGTTATTCACACATCAACGTTACTTTTGGTAAAAATCGCCGAATTAGATCTGTATGTTATTTAACCTACCATTTGCTTTTACCGACTATTCATACTACGCAACTTTTTCATAAAAGGTTTTTATATGAACATCTTAGCACCCATGATGATACACGCTTGTTCATTGCCAAGCGAACGGACTACGAAGAAATAAAGCTTGATGCACAAAGAACGAGCGACCAAGCAGTGGGCAGGATCGAGTCAGAAACCGTTCGCCGCAAGGATGCGGCGACACGAGCGTACAGGGAAGTATTCACCGCGTGTTTCTGAGCCGAGCCTGT